>NZ_SZVX01000010.1:0-199578 GCF_007210685.1 Dickeya sp. ws52 | reverse complement strand
TCTCAGTTTGGCACATTCGATGCCGTCAAGTAGGAGCGTCCATTTCATCGTCCATGCGGCTCACCCGGCGAAGTCGCCCGCCTCAGCACAGTTTTGACGCCAGAAAAGGCCATGCTATTTCTGCATCTGTGTTACTCACTTCTTTCAGACATTCGATAACCACCGCTCTACTGTCCTCAGTCAGTCAACGCTAGTTGATCATCACGATGCCGCCTTTCACCACGGTTTGGCCGGAGGCCGACAGTTCGGCGGTGGCGTTGCCTTTGGCGGTCAGGCCGGTTTTAGCCGACAGGCTGACGTTCATCCCGGCGGCGGTGACGTCGGCTTTGGCGCTGAGTTCGACGGTGCGCCCGGCGCTGAGTTCGATGTTGCCCTTGGCGCTGAGGGTGATGTTTTTCGGGCTATCCAGCGTGATGCCGGATGAATCCAGCATCACGCGGTTGCCGTTTTGGTCCTGTAGCGTCACCGTTTTGTCTTTGTCGCTCAGCACCACCTGATTGCCGCCGGGGGTCGTCAGGGTGATGGCCTTGTCCTCTTCGTTGAACTGCAACGTTAACCGGCTGCGGGTCATCAGCGTTTTGAGGGTGTTTTTGGCTTCCGGCGTGACCGGCGGCGGGTTTTTGCTGCTGTACAGACTGCCGAGGATCACCGGGTCCGACGGGTTATTGTTGAAGTAACCCAGAATCACCTCGTCGCCCACTTCCGGCATGAACTGCGCCCCGATGCCGGTCGATGCGTAGTAACTGGCCAGCCGGGCCCACACTCCGTCGTTTTCCGCTTGCATCACCGGCACCGACACCTGAACGCGGTGCTGCTGTTGCGGGTCGCCGTCCAGCTTTTTGACGATGCCTATCTGTAACCCGTCCACACCGGGCTGCAGGCCGGCAGCGGGCGGCGGCGTCAGGTCCCGATGTTCGGCCGACCAGACCGGCGGCATACCGAAATCGATGTAGGTCAGCCATTGTCCGTCCTGAATATGATGGCGAACACCGCCGACATAGAGGTGGCCGTTGAAACGCGCGCCGACCCCGGCCAGTTCGATCAGCGTATTGATGCGGGCGCGGGCGCAGCCCTGACAAGTCAGGGTGCCGCGCAGGCGCGACAGGGCGGATTTCACTTGCTGACCGCTCGCCCACGCCCGCAGTGCGGTAGCCGGTAACGGCGTGGCGCTTTGCAGCCGGAACTCCGTCAGCCCCAGCACGCCGGCCAGTTGGTCGGCGCTCAGGTTGCCCTGCCGGTTGACGGACTGCGCGGCGGCTTTTTCCTGCAACGGCTGCTGGTTTTTGATGTCCCAGCCGACGCCGGTGACCGCGCTAAACTGATGACGGGCGTCGATGTCGGCCGTCAGCGACATCAGGTCGTCGCCGTAGGTGAGGGTTAACACCGGCGAGGCGCTCAGCGGCGGGGCGGTGACGGCGACGGTGCCGTCGTCGTTGCACACCACCAGCCCGTTGGCTTCCGCCCGGGTGAGCAGAAAATCCCAGTCGGTACAGTTGAACTGCACCAGTTCGTCGTGCTGTGTTTGCGTGGTATCGACACGGGCGCGGAGCCCGGCGCAGGCGCGAATCAGGCGGCTTAAAATATCGCTGTCTTTCTGCCGAAGGTAGTTGTTGTTACGCCGCGCCACCGTCATGCCGATGGCGTTGTCCCGGCATTCGATCCGCAGTCGCGAATGACCGTCGCCGCCGAGGCTGATGCCGTGACGAATGATGATGCCCTCGAACAACACCTGTTCCTGACTGGCGTAACCGGCGGCGATGGTCAGCGTGTTGCCTGGTTTGAACAACTCGCCGCTGCTGAGCGAAAAGCGGTTTTGCGGCATATCGCCGTCCTGAATCGTCAGCTCCGCGCGGGCGATATGATTCACCTGCTTACAGATGTGAATGGACAACACCTGAATCGCGTTGCCTATCTCGGTGCCGTTGCTCTTGATGGTGCAGGTGACGACGCCGTTGCTGCGTGTTGCCGGGGAATCCGCCATGTCGTCGCTCCATCAGGCCAGTGGGGGAAAATAGAGCCGGGTGCCCGGCACAAGATGCTGCACGCTGTTCAGGTCGTTATAACGGGCGACCGCTATGTAATAGGCGCTGTCCTGATAGACCGCGTAACACAGTTGCGGCAGGGTATCGCCCTGTTTGACCATCACGCTGTGGGTAAGGTCGGGCGAGGAGCGATTGGCGCGCAGTGCCTGCTCGCTACTGTCCAGATAGTTGTCGAAACGCAACCCGACGGTGGCGCGTAGCGGCGCTCCGGCGGCATCGAACAGCGAATAACGGATGTCAAGGCGGGTCAGTCGCCCTTTGAATGACAGCGTGCCCCAGGTTAATACCACCACGCTGGGTTCGTGCTTGTCGCCGACATAGCGGTACACCACGTTTTTAAGCCGGGTGATGTGGCCGGCGACGTCCGTTTTCTGCGGCTGTTCCACCACGCCGGTGCCGTCAATCATCAGCTCGAAACTGAGGCTCTCGCTCTGGTAGCTGGCAAAATCGAGGCGCGGCGCCAGACTGCCGAGCGTGCGGTTACCCGCCGCCAGCCGGTTGGTGTAATTGATGCCATGCTCATGACGAATGTTGGCGGGATTGAGCATCACGTCAAATTGCTGTTTTTTATCGAGAGTGCGGATGGTCAGCTTCTGCATGATAGACGGCTCCGGTTAGCGTTCCCGCGGCTCGGTGTGCAGATGATGCAACGCAAGGGTGCCCGACGCGGCGGCGTGCGGGCCGGTTTGGCTGCCGTCGTCGCGGTTTTCCGCACCCGGTTGCGGTTGCGCCGTTTCCTCGGCGTCGTGCGGCTGGATGACACGGGAATAAATCGTCAGTTGTCGTACTTCTATCGTCATGATGGGGCTGCCTTATGTGGTTTGCGGTTACTGTTTGCGTTTGGAGCGGCTGAAACACAGGACAATCTCTTCAATCGCTACCGCATTGCGGGTGGCGTGAAAGCTCTCGATCTTCCAACTGATGGGGTAGGCGTTATAAAACAGCCATACCCGCAACGGGTCGCCCCGTTCGTTCAACAGGCTGACGCTTACCTCTTTGGTGACCAACGGGCTATTCAACAACCCTTCAAAACAGCTTTTGCACCAGCGCACCAGGGGTGAATCGGTGGCGCCAAGGCCGCGGCGCAGCCTCAGCGGGCCCTGTTTTACCGCTATCGGCAAATGGTAGACGCTGCTATTGCCGCCTTCGGTGAAGGGCTCGGTTTCAATCTGCGCTTCGATGCCGGAGACTTCCTGAAAAGCCTGGTCGTCGCCGCTGTTGTCGATATTGACGCTGAAATAAAACGCGGGTAGCGGCCAGTCGCCGCCGGGCGATTGTGTTTGCATCGGTATTACCGGGTCTGGTTATTGGCTAAGCCAGATTGCCGGGTTAATACAGCGGCAGCCCACTGCATTAACCGGCCCTCACGCCGCGAATAGGCGATTACACCGCGACTTCCAGCCCTTCGTGCGCCAGTTCGATGGTTTCAACCGCCACTTCATTGCCGTCTGATTTCAAATCCGTCCCGCTGATTTTGGTCGGCCAGGCATTTTTGAGCTTCCACGTCATGGCCGGGCTGCCGCTTTCATCCAGCAAATTGATGGTGACGGCGGTGCGGGCGATGGTGTTCATCTTGATTTTCGAAAACCAGTCGTAGAAGTTGTTATCTTTGACGAAAATGCCTTTTTTCAGCGTCACATTGCCGGATTTGATAATCCCGGGCATTTTGATGGTGGAAAATACCGGGCTGTTGCCGGCGCGGTATTCGATTATCTGGGCTTCGATATCCAGGCCGGTAATTTCCTGAAACGACGCCACCATGCTGGCGCCCGCGCCGCCGTCCCATTTCACTTCAAAGTGAAATTTGGGCATCGGCCATACGGTGTTTGACTGAGCGGAACCGTCATCTGCCATGAGTGTTCTCCTTGAAGAGGGTAATAAAATCTTTATTTATCAAAAGCCTGAAGTCATCAAAAACCTACAGTCGTTAAAATGTCATACCGCCAGTATCAGGATTTCTGCATCTGCTGCTGGAAGGTGATTTCGATAAACTCGGCCGGACGGCTGATGGCCACCAGCACGGTAATACGCAGAATGCCTTCCAGAATGTCCTGTGGCGTCATGGTCTTGCCGAGCCCGACATCCACGCTGTAGGCATCTTCCGGCGATGCGCCGGCCAGCCCGCCGCGTTTCCAGATACCGAACAGGAAGTTTTCGATCATGCTCTCCATCGACACCCAGGTATTGGCGGTGTTGGGTTCGAACACGTAGGCTTTGGCCGCCTGTTTGATTGACTCCTCCAGCATGATCATGGTCCGGCGCACATTGACGTAGCGCCAGTCAAGGCTGTTGCCGTCCAGCGTGCGTGCGCCCCACACCAGCGTGCCTTCGCCGGTGAAGGTGCGCAGCGCGTTGATCGATTTCCCCTGGGTGGTGACGTTCAGGTCTTCCTGTTCGTCGGCGCTGATGTTCACGCTGGGCGATACCACCGCGTTCAGGCTGACGTTGGCCGGGGCTTTCCACACGCCGCGGGCGTTATCCACCATGGTGTAGATGCCCGCCATCGACGCGGCGGGCGGCAGCAGGTTTTGTTGACGCCGGATGTTCTCCAGAATGCTTTTGTAGATAGGGCTGATAGAGAACAGAATTTTATGCAGCAGCGCTTTTTCCGCTTCGCCCTGTTCCACCGTCAGTTTGGCGACTTCATCCAGCATTTGCTGTTTTTTGGCCGCTTTTAGCTTGTTGCCGCCGCTGTTCAACTGCTCTGGGCTCAGCCCGTCCAGCTCTTTAAACGCGCCGGCAATCTCGGCATTGAGCACGGTGGTCAGAATGTCCAGATTGTTGATATGAGTGAAGTTAATCTCGCTGTCCTGAATAATCGAGGTATTCAGCCACGGGTAGTACGCGGCGGCGTAATCCAGATAATTGATGCCCAGTTTGGAACGGAAGTTGGCGATACAGTCGCCGCTGGGGTCTTGCCGGTCTTTATAGCCTTCCCAGACGTCGAGAATCGCGATGCGGTTTTTCATGGTGCCGCCGCAATGCGCCAGCACCGCCTGCTGTACGTTGATGCAGTCGTCTTCTTTCAGACACACCGCTTCCGGCGTCAGTACCATGGTGGGTTCCGGCTCTTTGAGCAGCGGCGTGATGCCGTTTTTCAGCGCATCGGCGTCGATGGCGTCCTGATAACCCCCTACCGAGACGATATAGCAAGGGCCGCCGCCGTTCTGGAAAAAGAACAACATGCTGTAGTACAGCAGATAACGGGTATTCGCCAGCGTCAGGGCATAGGTTTTGCCGGCCTGACTGAAGGCGGCATCACCCGAGACTTTATCGGTCTTTTCAACGATATCGAATTTATGCAGCGGTGCGCCGCCGAAATAATGGCGAAAATCGGACATCGAGGTAATACGCCATGCTTTATTACGTAGCGATACGCCGCCGTTTTCCGCTTTTTCGGTATAACCGATAAATGCCGGCACCGCGGTAGCGACTTCCACCACTGAATTAGGGAAGGCATTTTTTTCAACAATATAAACGCCAGGGGTTTTCATTACGCCCATAGTTTTATTCCTTCTGCTTGATATATATACCCGTCATACTTCAAGTTGCAGGTGCGTTGGCTGCGTTCGTTCACCCGAATCACTTACCTGAGTAAGCTCATCGGGATTCTCTCTCTTGCCGCCTTCCTGCGACTCGAATTATTTTGGGTATCACCACCCGCGCTTTGCGATACCAATAAAGAGGATAGTGCTTGCGCCGATATTTCTTACTGCCCTGTTATTTTGGGGGTCGCGTCAGTTAACAATAATTTCAAATACGCTTTCGGATAATCTATTGGTATTCAACCGACATTGATGTCGTGGCATGGCTACCGGTAATCGCTCCATTAATAATTTGTCTTGCTGATAAAGCTGAAAATAATAATCAGACCTTTTTTGTATTATTAACGGCTCACGGGAAATAAATGCCTGAGCGTGTTGACCATTAGCCAGTACTTCCGTGCCGAGATAATCAAACGGATTCTTCTGGCGACTATCCTGAATACGCGAGTGCTTATTCACATAAGGCGCGGTGAATAGATATTTCCAGCGCCGTCGCTGGCTGCGAAACGGCATAATCAATAACGGCGCAGCTCGCTGGTTAAGGAATGCTGTTATCGCCGCCGCGCGAATATCGATATCGACCAGCCAGGCCCGCTCTTTTGGCCGGGAACGCAGATTAAGGGGCAACGGCGTCCCATCCTCCGGTGCCGTGTTATCGGCTGCCTGAAGGCGCACTTCGTCGGTTTCCGCCCCGCTTAGCGTGTAATGAAAGTACGGCGTTTCACGCTCCATCGACCCGCTCAGCGCGGTATAGCTGAAAAAGTCGGGCTCCCGGCTGCCAAACCACCACCGCAGCATCAGGGCGTCGGTTATCTGCAAGGCGGCGCGCTGCGCCCGATCCGCCAGCACCAGCAGCCCGTCTGCCAACGGCTTAATCAGCAGCCCGGCGTGCGCCGCAGCCTGTTGGCTGGAGGCCGATAGTTCGCCATAAAACGGCAGCCCGCTACCGCCGGCAAAAAACTCATGCTCGATACGCAATTGAAATAACGGGCTGTAATCGCTCATGGCGGTTAATCCTTGGCTACGGTGGTCTGCAATTGCCTGATGCCGTCTGCCTGAGCCTGAATGGCCTGACTGTCGGCGATTTTCACCCGCAGGCGATATACCGCCGACGGCAAATAACGGATACCCAGCATCGTCCACATATTTCCGAGCTCATGACGCGGCAGGCTGTCCATTTCCAGTAATAGTTGCTCAATTTCCTGGTCCATATCTGGGGCGTTATAACGGTTAAGCAAGGCGTTTTTATGAAGGAATGCCATCGCATGGGCGATCACCTGCAATCCTTCCGCATATTGCGTGCCGGTAAAATTCGCCGCCACCACCATCGATACCCGCACAAATAACGGCGGCGTGCCGACGGCAAAGCGGTTGCCGGGGTGGGCGGTATTGCTCCGGTGCGCCAGCGTTTCCCTTTCAATATTCGACACAAAGACCACCAGCTTATTTTTCGTCAGCGGAAACATTTTGCCGTCGTCATCGGCCGGATTAGCAATCACCACGACGTCATCATGCAGGTTCAAGGTATTTTTCAGGTATTGATTCAACTGTTTTGTCAGATAATGGATAGCGGCGTGGATCATGGGGTTTCCTTTATTAAATGACCCTCTTTACCCTATTTTTAGTGCAGAGGTTTATACCCTTCATACTTCAAGTTGCAGGTGCGTTGACTGCCCTCGCTCACCCCAGTCACTTACTTGTGTAAGCTCCTGGGGATGAAATGAGAGACATCCTGTCTCTCACCAGAGGCCAGCCTTTGGCTGGTCAAATTCGTTCCCGACGAATTTGTCGCTCGATTGCCGCGTTACAAGGCTCTAATGAGCCTTGCCCTGACGGGCCAACGCGTTGCGTTGTTCAACACGCAATGCGTGTTGTCCTGCAACTCGAATTATTTTGGGTATAGTTAATAAAAGACAGTATTGCTGATGATGTACGAGCTGAAAAGAGTATTCGTAGGTTAAGCAGAATAATACGTAAATTAGCCATGATGAAAAAATATATTTCATATTTTTTAAAGTAATAAGGTCGTTAAGTGGCTGGCTATACCCTATTTTTTAATTTCTGTATTCAGCATTATTTCGTTGGTGAACTGTTGTTATGCATGAATTATCATACCTGATCACGGCTCACCACCAAACAGGGAGAATACGAATGAAATTACTACTCGTGGGCGCAACCGGGCTGGTCGGCCATCAGGTGTTATTAAACGCGCTGGCAAATAAACGTATTACGCAGGTGACGGCACCGGTGCGGCGTGAATTACCGGCTCACGGAGACTGTAATTAAAATTGTGTAATTGCCTGTTTTTGATATGTTCACTCCAACAACGGAGACAGGCAAACGATGGACGAAAAGAAACTCAAAGCACTGGCTGCTGAATTGGCTAAAGGCCTTAAAACCGAAGCCGACCTCAATGCGTTTTCCCGCATGCTGACGAAGTTAACCGTCGAAACAGCTCTCAATGCAGAGCTGACTGACCATCTCGGGCACGAGAAAAATGCTCCTAAATCAGGCTCTAATACCCGAAATGGTTACTCGTCTAAAACCGTGTTATGCGACGACGGTGAGATTGAACTGAGCACGCCACGTGACCGCGAAAACACCTTTGAGCCGCAACTGATAAAGAAAAATCAGACGCGTATCACGCAGATGGATAGCCAGATTTTGTCCCTGTACGCCAAAGGTATGACGACTCGAGAAATCGTTTCTACATTCAAAGAGATGTACGATGCTGATGTGTCTCCCACGCTGATATCCAAAGTGACCGATGCGGTTAAAGAGCAGGTGACAGAATGGCAAAATCGTCCACTAAATTCGCTGTATCCTATTGTTTATCTTGATTGTATCGTGGTGAAGGTCCGTCATAGCGGCAGTGTCATCAACAAAGCGGTGTTCCTCGCTCTGGGTATTAACACCGAAGGCCAGAAAGAGCTGCTGGGCATGTGGCTGGCCGAAAACGAAGGCGCGAAGTTCTGGCTCAATGTGCTGACGGAGCTTAAAAACCGGGGACTTCAGGATATCCTGATTGCCTGCGTGGACGGTCTGAAGGGCTTCCCGGATGCGATAAACAGTGTCTACCCGCAAACGCATATCCAGTTGTGCATCATCCATATGGTGCGAAACAGCCTGAAATACGTATCGTGGAAGGATTACAAAGGGGTCACCAGTGGGTTGAAAGCGGTGTATCAGTCCCCAACCGAGGAAGCGGCGCTGATGGCGCTGGACAAGTTCTCCGACGTCTGGGATGAAAAATACCCGCAAATCAGCAAAAGCTGGCGCGCACACTGGGAAAATCTCAATACGTTCTTCGGCTATCCGACTGATATCCGCAAGGCCATCTACACAACCAACGCTATCGAATCGCTTAACAGTGTTATCCGGCAGGCGATTAAGAAGCGTAAGGTGTTCCCGACAGATGACTCGGTACGTAAAGTGATTTATCTGGCGATCCAGGCGGCGTCGAAAAAATGGAATATGCCGATCCAAAACTGGCGGCTGGCGATGAGCCGTTTTATTATCGAGTTCGGTGACCGCCTGAGCGATCACCTTTAATACGGTGGCAATTACACAGAATTATTTACAGGCTCATAAATAAGAGAACGCTGGCGATAATTCCTGAAAACCCGCTCCATATCCAGAATAGTATACGTAACGCAATGGGTACTTTTTGTTTTTCTTTTCTTGATGCAGCACGAAAAAACTCTTTGATGGCTTCTTCTTTAGCATGTTCAATGGCTTGGTTTTTTATTATATCGCTCTCAGCTATTGCTTTGCTTTTTCTATCTATTTCTTTTCTGAGGTTTTCTATTTCTGCATTTTTATTTTCGATGATATCGATCTGCTGTTGATAATCCTTCCTGATTTCTTCTTCCCAGTCTTCCAGCAGGCGAGAAAACATTGTTCTGGCGTTATCACGATAAGCATCTATACCCGTCATACTTCAAGTTGCAGGTGCGTTGGCTGCGTTCGTTCACCCGAATCACTTACCTGAGTAAGCTCATCGGGATTCTCTCTCTTGCCGCCTTCCTGCAACTCGAATTATTTTGGGTATAAACGCAGTTGAGTATGTACAACCTGTTCATGAAATTGCTTTACGGCAAGATCAATTTCCTGTGTGGTTTTCCCTGTGGTTCGTAATTTTTCGGCGTATTGGTTTTTTTCAAGTTTATAAAATGAGTAGGCTATCAAGCCAATACTGTCTTCTGGGCTTTTTACCAGCAACTGAAAGACCCAGGATTTTGCATTATCCATAACCGGGGAATTATTGATTTCCATCTCGATGAAATAACTTCCTTTGTTAACAGCAACGGTTTTTCAGTCAACTGTCGGTTTTATTTCTGGTCGTCGTTTGAACGTAGTACCTGACTCATTGCCTGATGAATGAGGGAGTTTAACTCTGCCTGAGAAAGGGTTCTGGCGGTGGCAGCCACACTTGCTGAACCTGGGCGGTCTGATTGCTGAGATACGGATTGCAACATTGCCTGACGATGAGCTTCGGAAATTCTCTGTAATTCAAATGAACGTGACATAGGCAGTATCCTCATCCTTTTCCTGATTCATGTGCTAACTGGGTTCATCCTTGAACCTGTTCATCCATACCGGAACCTGTGTTGGCCCCGGTATTGATGATGGTTATCAGAACGGAATGTCGTCGTCAAAATCCATCGGCGGTTCGTTGCTCGGCATCGGCGCGCTTTGCTGCGGACGGGACTGACCGCCGCCGCTGAACTGGTTGGCTTGCTGCGGTTGTTGCGGCTGACCCCAACCACCTTGCGGCGCGTTACCACCACCCATATTGCCGCCCATGTTGCCACCGGCCGGAGCGCCGCCGCCAGCGCGGCCGCCCAGCATTTGCATACTGCCGGAGATATCAACCACGACTTCCGTGGTGTAGCGGTCCTGGCCGCCCTGATCCTG
The DNA here is from genome assembly GCF_007210685.1 of Dickeya sp. ws52. Lineage (NCBI taxonomy): Bacteria > Pseudomonadati > Pseudomonadota > Gammaproteobacteria > Enterobacterales > Pectobacteriaceae > Dickeya > Dickeya sp. ws52. Next base: position 189,074 of record NZ_SZVX01000010.1, on the reverse strand, counting down.
CCATTTGCGGGTACGCAATTGGCCTTCGATATACACTTGGGAGCCTTTGCGCAGGTACTCACCGGCGATCTCAGCCAGCTTGCCGTACAGTGCGACACGGTGCCACTCGGTGCGCTCCTTCTGCTCGCCGGTCTGTTTGTCGCGCCAGCTGTCCGACGTGGCCAGAGTCAGGTTAGCGACCGCGCCGCCGTTCGGCATGTAACGGACTTCCGGGTCCTGACCCAGATTCCCGATAAGAATCACTTTATTAACGCCTCTGCTGGCCATGTTGGTGTCTCCTGATCAATCACTTTTTAAAGTTTAAGCGAAGAATTCTAGCATGTCAGCGCCACAGATTATACCGGTGTGAGAGTCGCGAGCCAGCTCCGGTCTTTTTTGCCATGTTGCTGTTGTTGCAGCCTGATACTGGATATTCATTCAGTTTATTTTGTGCCATAATCGGCCGTTTCTACCGGCTTCCTTTCTTAGATAAAGGATAAAAAACAGCGTCTATTGCGGGAAAAGTGTGCATGGATAAGATCGAAATTCGTGGTGCCCGTACCCATAACCTGAAGAATATCAACCTGATTATTCCACGCGATAAACTGATCGTCGTGACGGGGTTATCCGGTTCTGGCAAATCCTCGCTGGCGTTCGACACGTTGTATGCCGAAGGGCAGCGTCGTTATGTGGAGTCGTTGTCGGCCTACGCGCGTCAGTTCCTGTCGTTGATGGAAAAGCCGGATGTGGACCACATCGAAGGGTTGTCGCCCGCCATTTCCATCGAGCAAAAATCCACCTCGCACAACCCACGTTCCACCGTCGGCACCATTACGGAAATCCACGATTACCTGCGTCTGCTGTTCGCCCGCGTCGGCGAGCCGCGTTGCCCGGAGCACGATATTCCGCTGGATGCCCAGACCGTCAGCCAGATGGTGGATAACGTCTTGTCGCAGCCGGAAGGCAAACGGCTGATGCTGCTGGCGCCGATCGTAAAAGAACGCAAGGGCGAGCACACCAAGACGCTGGAAAACCTGGCGACGCAAGGCTACATCCGCGCCCGTATCGACGGCGAAGTGTGCGACCTGTCGGACCCGCCGAAACTGGAGTTGCAGAAAAAGCACACCATCGAAGTGGTGGTCGATCGCTTTAAAGTGCGCAACGATTTGGCGCAGCGTCTGGCCGAGTCGTTTGAAACCGCGCTGGAGTTGTCCGGCGGCACCGCCGTGGTGGCGGATATGGATGACCCGAACGCGCCGGAACTGCTGTTCTCCGCCAACTTTGCCTGCCCGGTGTGCGGTTACAGTATGCATGAGCTGGAACCGCGGCTGTTTTCGTTCAACAACCCGGCGGGCGCCTGCCCGACCTGTGACGGGCTGGGTGTGCAGCAGTTTTTCGACCCGGCGCGCGTGGTGCAAAACGGCGAGTTGTCGCTGGCCGGCGGCGCGATCCGCGGTTGGGATCGCCGTAATTTCTACTATTTCCAGATGCTGCGTTCGTTGGCGGAGCATTACGAGTTTGATGTCGAAGCGCCGTTCGATAGCCTCAACCCGGCGCTCCAAAAAGTGATTCTGTACGGATCCGGCAAAGAAAATATCGAGTTTAAGTACATCAACGATCGTGGTGATACCTCGGTGCGCCGTCATCCGTTCGAGGGGGTGCTCAACAATATGGAGCGCCGCTACAAAGAAACCGAATCGACGGCCGTACGTGAAGAACTGGCGAAATTCATCAGCAATCGGTCGTGCGCCAGTTGTAACGGTACCCGCCTGCGTGAAGAGGCGCGCCACGTCTATGTAGAACAGACCACGCTACCGCAGATTGCCGATATGAGTATCGGCCATGCGATGGAGTTTTTCCATAACATCAAGCTGAGCGGTCAACGGGCGAAAATCGCCGAAAAAGTGCTGAAGGAAATCGGCGATCGTCTGCGTTTTCTGGTCAACGTCGGGTTGAATTACCTGTCGCTGTCGCGTTCGGCGGAAACCTTGTCCGGCGGCGAGGCGCAGCGCATTCGTCTGGCCAGCCAGATCGGCGCGGGCCTGGTCGGCGTGATGTACGTGCTGGATGAGCCGTCTATCGGTTTGCACCAGCGCGACAACGAACGCCTGCTGGAAACGCTGATCCACCTGCGTAATCTCGGCAACACCGTAATTGTGGTGGAGCACGATGAAGACGCCATTCGCGCCGCCGACCATATCATCGATATCGGCCCCGGCGCAGGCGTGCACGGCGGGCAGGTGATTGCCGAAGGGACGGCAACGCAGATCATGGCGGTGCCGGAATCGCTGACCGGCCAGTTTCTGAGTGGGGCGCGCAAAATCGAGATCCCGGCGCAGCGTGTACCGGCGGACCCGGCTAAAGTGCTTAAGCTGATTGGCGCGCGCGGCAATAACCTGAAAGACGTCACCCTAACGCTACCGGTCGGGCTGTTCACCTGCATTACCGGGGTGTCCGGCTCCGGCAAGTCGACGCTGATCAACGATACGCTGTTCCCAATAGCCCAGCGCCAGCTCAACGGCGGCGAACTGAACGAACCGGCGCCGTACCGCGACATTCAAGGGCTGGAGCAATTCGATAAGGTGATCGACATCGATCAAAGCCCGATCGGCCGTACCCCACGCTCCAACCCGGCTACCTACACCGGCGTGTTTACGCCGATCCGCGAGTTGTTCGCCGGCGTGCCGGAAGCGCGCAGCCGCGGTTATAACCCCGGACGTTTCAGCTTTAACGTGCGCGGCGGGCGCTGCGAAGCCTGCCAGGGCGACGGTGTGATCAAGGTGGAAATGCACTTCCTGCCGGATATTTACGTGCCTTGTGACCAATGCAAAGGCAAACGCTACAACCGCGAAACGCTGGAGATTAAATACAAGGGCAAGAGCATCCACGAAGTGCTGGAGATGACCATCGAAGACGCCCGTGAGTTCTTTGATGCGATTCCGGCGTTGGCGCGTAAGCTGCAAACGCTGATCGATGTCGGTTTGTCCTACATCCGGCTGGGGCAGTCCGCCACTACGTTGTCCGGCGGCGAGGCGCAACGTGTGAAACTGGCACGTGAGCTGTCGAAACGCGGCACCGGTCAGACGCTGTATATTCTGGACGAGCCTACCACCGGCCTGCACTTCGCCGACATCCAGCAACTGCTGGAGGTATTGCATCAGTTGCGCGATCAGGGCAATACCATTGTGGTGATTGAGCATAATCTGGATGTGATCAAAACCGCTGACTGGATTGTCGATCTGGGGCCGGAAGGCGGCAGCGGCGGCGGCGAGATTCTGGTTTCCGGCACGCCGGAGACGGTGGCGCAGTGCGAGGAATCTCACACCGCCCGTTTCCTGAAACCGATTCTGGCTCGGGGTTAGTCAGTTTAGGTTATTGATAAGCCTTCCTATTTGACGGAAGTGGTTTTTCCAGCGTCAAAAACTGTGCTGAGGCTAGCGGATTTGCCGGGTGAGCCGCATGGACGCGGCGAAAGCCCGTGCCGCGTCAGGAACGCGTCACGGGCGGCCCGAACAGCGAAGACGCTTGCCGAAGGTAGCGCGTAGCGCCGCAGTTTAGCCACCCAGCCAGTGGTCAAGGAGAGGTGGCGCTTGCACCTCTCCTTGTCGTGCGTGCGATGAAATAGCAGAGGAACCACACCGTTTATCCCGCACGAAACCATTCACTGAATAGGCAGACTTCACCGTTCACAAGACAACCCGGCTGTTTGTCAACAGCCTCAAGCGCGGCGTGCCGCGCTTTTTTATGCCAATGATTCACCACCACAGGAGACGCGAAATGTGGAAACAATACGATATTCGGCTGAAACCCCGTTCCCGCGGTTTTCATTTGATTACTGATGAGGTGCTGGGGCAGGTGACGGATTTGCGTACCGTGAAGGTGGGGCTGCTGCATGTCTTTATCTGCCACACGTCCGCGTCGCTGACGCTCAATGAAAATGCCGATCCGACGGTACGGCAGGATTTCGAAAGCGCGTTTAACCACCTGGTGCCGGAAGACGAGCCTTATTATCGCCATACTTATGAAGGCAGCGACGACATGCCGGCTCATCTGAAAAGCAGCTTGCTGGGCAGCAGCCTGATGTTGCCGGTGCGTAACGGTCGGTTGCACGTCGGCACCTGGCAGGGGATTTATCTGTGCGAGCATCGCAATCACGGCGGTAGCCGATCGCTGGTGGTGACGTTGCAGGGGGAATAAGCAGGGGGATGTCTGTGCGGGTGGCCGACAGCCAGGCGCGATGTTTAATGCTGTACCAGCGATATATCGTCGGAGAGATATTCCACCACGACTTGATTACGCCCGCTGTTTTTCGCTTTGTACAGCGCGTTATCCGCGGTTTTGATCGCAACATCCAGCGTTGATTTTTGCGGGTTAAAGGTGGTTACGCCAACCGAAATCGTGACCTGATGATGCTGTGATCCCGGCATATAAATGGTATTGGCGACATTATTACGCAGCCGTTCTGCTATCACCGTCGCGACATGGATGTCGGCGCCCGGCAGCAGAATTAAAAACTCTTCGCCGCCGATTCGGCAGACCAAATCGGTTTTACGGAAATTTTTACGGATTTGTTGGCTCAGCTTACGGATCACTTCATCACCCATGTCATGACCAAAAGAATCATTGATCACTTTGAAATGGTCGATATCAATAGCGATTACCGAGACTTTTTTATATTCGCCGCGAACCTCTTCCATGCTTTCCAGCATTCCTCGCCGGTTCAACATGCCGGAAAGCGGATCGGTATGGGCTTCGGAACTCAGGCGGCCGATACGTTTGTGCAGCAGCACGGTGCCCATCAGCAATACCCGCTTGAGCTGCTCTACTTCCAGATACCAGGCTTTGACTGAGCGTATTTTGTTAATTACCCCCGGTTGTTCCATACTGCTGGCGGATTTAGCCAACTGGCGCAGCGGTTTGGCGATGTAATAGGTCAAAATGCTGAGCATCATCAATGTCACGATACCCAGCGGCGTACCTTGTTTGAGTACATTGACCATCACGTTATTCAGCGCTTCTTCGATGGAATGAAATGATTGCTGAGTGATAATAATCCAGCCTGATTTTTGCGTACGGATAAATGACGCTGGAGAGGGAATGCGCTGCTCATCCGGCATCATAAAGTCGCCTTTATCCTGGCCGTTAACCGAAGACAACATAGCGGGGTCGCTAAATTTGGTGCCAATTTGTGTGATATCGTGGTGATAAATTATGGTGCCTTCTTTATCAATGACATAAGTATTGAAACTATCATTGCTGAATTGTGTATTCATAAACTCATTCAGAATGCGGCGGTTATTTAAATACAGCGAGCCGCCGATATAGCCAAGATAATTACCCATATCATCGAAAATAGGGTGAGAGACAAAAATAATATAATTACCGCTCAATGAAGTATAGGGGGAGCTGATAATAAATCTTTTTTCTTTTTGTGCAATGAGATGCTGGCTGGAGGTCAATGTGATGCCGGTCAAATTCAGCGACATTGGCGACGCGGCAATGATCTGGCCGGTTGCTGTCACCACCACCATAGAATTAAACGCGTGGCTTAGCTGATGAATACGTTGCAAGTCAGTCTGCAGGGCACGTAAATTACCCGACTGGATATGACTGACGATCAACCTGGCGCTATAAGATAATTGTTCTTCTGAAACAGAAAAAAAATTATCCACGGTCGTGGCGAGTTTGGCCGAATAACTGGCATTGACTTTAGTGGCTTGTTCAACCAGTAGTTTTTTTTGAACGTGATAAAAAGTTAAATAGCTATTCAATAGCGTCACAAACATACTAGAAAGAGAAATGAATAGGATTAAATGCAAAAGATTTATCTGTATCAGTTTTTTTATTCGCATTTAGTTATAGCTACCGGGTGATGACCATTTCTGGTTGCACAAAATGTGCAATTCATTTCTTTTTTCGTTAAGGGTGAACATCAATCCAGCCTTAATAGTTAAGTAGTAGTCAAGGTTTAAAATAGTGTCAACCAAGGGGGTAGGATTTGTGGTCGAAGTAATAAAAAGAAACCCTGTTTTATTGGAGTCAGTCGATATACCCGTCATACTTCAAGTTGCAGGTGCGTTGGCTGCGTTCGTTCACCCGAATCACTTACCTGAGTAAGCTCATCGGGATTCTCTCTCTTGCCGTCTTCCTGCAACTCGAATTATTTTGGGTATATATCCTAAATAATTCACATTCCCGGCAACACGCATTCCCGGCAACACACTGGCGTGTTGAGCAACGCCACGCGTTGCCTCTTCAGGGCTGGCTCACTAAGCGCCTTGTAGCACGGTGATACAGATCTTCCTCAGGTTACCCCCACGTTTAACCGCTATACGGGTCCCATTCCTGCCTGTTTCGCCGCGCCATTAGACATAAAATAAATGTGGCTTTTTGTTGCCATTTCCGATCGATAGCTGCATTTCAATAGAATTTATCTATTTTAAATTATTATTTGAATGTTTTTATCGATAAAACCAAAAAGGTTGATAGAATGACCTGGCCAATAGTTGGTCAGGGAGCAGACCAGAATGTAGCCACTGTCTGCCGGCAAAGACGATATCAAGTCCGATCCTTACACGACTTTTTAAGCTCTTTTTTGACTGTTTTTTCTTACACACTGTGGAAAAGAAATGGGTTTTGTCGCCGGAAAGCGGGGATGAAAAATATTTCGTCGTGATGGCTGGCTGAGGTATTGGCCGGGTTGTTGCCTTTCTTTATATCACGATTAATGACAGTAACGGATGCGATACCGGTTTTAGCCGTAGCTCTGCGTTTTGCCCCTGAGAAGTCATGTAGACCCCAAATCATTCGAGCAGCAGGACAAGGTGACGGCATGTTGAGCCGTACCCCTGCCGCCTGAAACAAGCAGGGACATGACATTGTGTTGTTAACAAAGGAGTGAGGAGCTGAATATGCGTTTATCTGATTGGCGAATCGGGTATCGTCTGGGGGCGGGCTTTGCCGTCCTGGCGGTGATGCTGGTCTTTGTCGGCATGTTATCAATAGCGAAGCTGTCGGGCTTTCATGACGATGCTCGTGACATTGTGCAGAAGATTTATCCCCAAACCGTTGATGCTAATGCGCTGATAGAAGATGTGAATGAAGCCGTCCGAATTTCTCAGCAGTTAATGTTGGTATCGGGCGATGACCGTATCAAGGCGGTATCCGACCAGATTCCCCCGCTTTCAAAAGACATTACCCGGCTGATGGATGCATTGGTAAAACATGCTGATGAATCTCAGGATGCGAAGAGTCAAGCGTTGATCAGCGATATACAGCGTATTCGCGTTCAGTTTCTGGCATCGGGGCAAAAAATCGGCGAGCTGGTAAAAAACCACGACCGGGAAGCGGCGTTGGAGGAATTTAATCAGCATCTGGACCCGACGCAGCGGGAGTATCGTAATGCGGTGCGCCGGTTGGTGGATTACCATAACAAGGCCATGTTAGGTACCATTGATACCATGTCGTCCACGTATCACGACATCCGGCTGGTGTTGCTGATGATTCTGGGCGGCGGCGTGTTGTTGAGTATCTGGGTGGCAACGGCGATCACCCGCAGCGTTACCCAGCCGATTCAGCAAGCCTTGGTGATGGCGGATCGCGTCTCGCAGGGCGACCTTTCCTCACACATTTCCTCACACCGCAAAGATGAAGCGGGGCGGCTGTTGCAGGCGCTGGATCACATGAACGCCAGCCTGCGCCAAATCGTCGGGCAGGTACGCGACGGTGCCGAGGCCATCTCCTCCGCCGCTTCACAAATCGCCGCCGGCAATCAGGATCTCTCTTCCCGTACTGAAGAACAGGCCAGCTCGTTGGAACAAACGGCGGCATCAATGGAAGAGTTGGTTTCGACGATTAAAAACACCGCAGACAACACCCGGCAGGCAACGTCGATCGCCAATCAGGCATCGTCGGCGGCGCATCGCAGCGGTGAAGTGATGCTGTCCGTCACCAGTAAAATGCGCGGCATTCGCGAATCTTCGATGCGGATGGCGGAAATTATCGGCGTCATCGACGGTATTGCTTTCCAGACTAATATTCTGGCGTTGAACGCCGCGGTGGAAGCCGCGCGCGCAGGCGAGCAAGGGCGTGGGTTTGCGGTGGTGGCGGGCGAAGTCCGTTCGCTGGCGCAGCGCAGCGCCACCGCCGCCAAAGAGATCAAAGAACTGATCGATGATTCGGTGGATAAGATTCAGGAAGGAATGGACCTGGTGGATAGCGCCGAATCCACCATGAATAACCTGACCAACCACGTTAATGATGTGCATGGCATCATCAACGAGATCTCGCAGGCCAGCCATGAGCAGAGCGACGGCATCAGCCAGATCAACATCGCCGTCGGGCAGATCGACACCACCACCCAGCAGAATGCCGCGCTGGTGGAAGAATCGGCCTCTGCCGCGTTGTCGTTGCAGTCTCAGGCCGCGCAACTGGCCGAAGCGGTCAGCGCGTTTCGCCTGGCGTCGCAAGGTAACAGCAGCGCAACGTCGCCAGCCCGTCAGTCAGCGGTGCTATCCCCGGCGCTGCCGGTTCGCCCGGCCGCGACTGAAAGGCGGGCCGCCGCCATCGGCAATAGCGACTGGACGTCGTTCTGACAGGATATCCCCGAAGCGGGGAAAGCGCTGTTGAATTAAGGGCGTAGTGTATAGGGTGGTGTGGTGGAGGGTTTCGTGCGTGATTAACTGCATGGTTTCTTTGCTGCTTTATCGCACGCACGACAAGGAGAGGTGCAAGCGCCACCTCTCCTTGACCTCTGGCTGGGTGGCTAAACTACGCCGCTAACGCGGTGCCTTCGGCGTTCGCCTTCGCTGCTCGGACCGCCTGTGACGTGGTTACTCGCCCCATCCCTGGGGCTCGCCCTGCGGGCCAGCGTAAACGCTGTTCAAAAACGCTCCCGGCGTTTTTGTCCAACACGGCACAGGCTTTCGCGGCGTCCTGCCGCTCATCCGGCGAAGTCGCCCACCTCAGCGTAGTTTTAACGCCAGTAAACCCGTCAACCGCTGCCTATCCGGCAGTGAACCAGCAGTCGATTAATGGGTTTCATTAATTCGGTTTCTAAGCTGCCTATCCGGCAGTGAACAACAGAAACTCACGCAGATCACGACTGCCATCTTTCTAAGCTGCCTATCCGGCAGTGAACGTGCGGGTGGAGCGTCTGAACAGCATCAGTGACTTCTAAGCTGCCTATCCGGCAGTGAACCAGGTAAATGTCTACCGGCCTGTTATCAGCCACTTCTAAGCTGCCTATCCGGCAGTGAACCCGGGTCATCACTCTGCCAGGCTTTCAAATCCTTTCTAAGCTGCCTATCCGGCAGTGAACCACATAGCGATGAATCACAACCCGGTCGCAATTTTCTAAGCTGCCTATCCGGCAGTGAACTCCTCTTCAACGTCAACGGCCTGGGCTGAAGCTTTCTAAGCTGCCTATCCGGCAGTGAACTACGCTACCCGTTTATAAATTTTGTCCGCAAATTTCTAAGCTGCCTATCCGGCAGTGAACGATTGCGAGCTTTGGGCGGGGTGGAACTGGGATTTCTAAGCTGCCTATCCGGCAGTGAACGGGCCACGATTGCGCGCGCCGGGGTGGTATTTTTTCTAAGCTGCCTATCCGGCAGTGAACCCGTGAGGCGACGGAGAAACCGGTAGAGCGCTTTTCTAAGCTGCCTATCCGGCAGTGAACCCTGGCGATAGCGAATGCGCGGGAGAATATGCTTTCTAAGCTGCCTATCCGGCAGTGAACCAATACGACTCATTGTATCAGGAGCTACATCATTTCTAAGCTGCCTATCCGGCAGTGAACCATAAAAATAGCGATGAAAGAGTGGCAAGATATTTCTAAGCTGCCTATCCGGCAGTGAACTTTATCCTAAATGGATGACACCGGCAGATAATTTTCTAAGCTGCCTATCCGGCAGTGAACTACAGGAAAAAACGAAGTCCGGTTCCGTGCGTTTTCTAAGCTGCCTATCCGGCAGTGAACTGCAAGCTATGATGGGGGCAACTATCTAATAATTTCTAAGCTGCCTATCCGGCAGTGAACGCATCTGGCGAACCGGTCCGATACGTTCAATATTTCTAAGCTGCCTATCCGGCAGTGAACGGTAGGTCATCCGAGCAAACTGGGGTGACTCTTTTCTAAGCTGCCTATCCGGCAGTGAACGGTAGATGAGGCGCGCAACACTTCAACCTCTCTTTCTAAGCTGCCTATCCGGCAGTGAACGTTGGTTGCGGATGTGATGACCGGTGCAGCGTTTTCTAAGCTGCCTATCCGGCAGTGAACATTGGCGCTGGGGGTAGTGCGGCGCTCATCCATTTCTAAGCTGCCTATCCGGCAGTGAACTAGAGGCATTGAAATATCAAGAAACCGGTGACGTTTCTAAGCTGCCTATCCGGCAGTGAATGCCGCGCAGGTCGAGGGAGCCGCCGACACTGATTTCTAAGCTGCCTATCCGGCAGTGAATGAGTTTGCGAGGCACATGAGCACACCTGAGCATTTCTAAGCTGCCTATCCGGCAGTGAATGCGGCGGTTTAATCATATTACGCATATTCTGTTTTCTAAGCTGCCTATCCGGCAGTGAATGACAAAATCAACTGGGATAATCCGCCGATGTGTTTCTAAGCTGCCTATCCGGCAGTGAATTTACCGTTCATGTCGATGGCATTGCAGCGTCGTTTCTAAGCTGCCTATCCGGCAGTGAATCCGCATTGTTGCGAATATTTTCAGCCGGCCAAGTTTCTAAGCTGCCTATCCGGCAGTGAATCCGGGTGGTTACGCCGATGCGGCGCAGTGGCTTTTCTAAGCTGCCTATCCGGCAGTGAATCGTAGCCTGTTGACTCTAACCCGTTGTATTTCAGCTCGCAATTGTCGATTTTCGCCGTCAGACCCTTTTTTTTCGGCTATCGGTAACTGATTGATTTTTAAGTATCGAAAATAGCGGCTGAAAAAAGGGTATAAAAATAAGAAAAGTATTTTGGGCGTCATTCACTTTCCTGCTTGGGTTGTGATAGGTTAATTCTCGTTACTTTCCAGTGTATTACGTGTTTTCCAATCAATTATTAGCCTGCGTGTTATTACGCGGGTGGGTTTGCTTTATCACGACAACAGAGAAACGGTTTTATGGATAACGTATTCAGCCCGTCGGATTTAAAAACCATTCTGCATTCCAAACGCGCCAATATTTATTACCTCCAGCATTGCCGTATTTTGGTCAATGGCGGACGGGTGGAATATGTCACCGAAGAGGGGAATCAGTCGTTGTACTGGAATATCCCGATTGCCAATACCAGCGTGGTGATGCTCGGCACCGGCACTTCGGTCACGCAGGCGGCGATGCGGGAATTTGCCCGCGCCGGGGTGATGGTCGGGTTTTGTGGTGGTGGCGGTACGCCGCTGTTCGCCGCCAATGAGGCTGAAGTGGCGGTGTCATGGCTGTCGCCGCAGAGCGAATACCGCCCCACCGGCTATTTGCAGGATTGGGTCAGCTTCTGGTTTAACGAAGAGCAGCGGCTGGCGGCGGCGGTTGCCTTTCAGCAGGTGCGCATCGGCCAGATTCGCCAGCACTGGCTGGGCGGGCGGCTGGCGCGCGAGTCGCGTTTCGCCATCAAACCCGAACATGTGGAAGCACTGCTTAACTGCTATCAGCAGGGGCTGACGGCGTGTCGCACCAGTAACGATGTGCTGGTGCAGGAAGCGATGATGACCAAAGCGCTGTACCGGTTGGCGGCCAACGCGGTGAGTTACGGTGATTTTACCCGCGCCAAACGCGGCGGCGGCACCGACATGGCGAACCGTTTTCTCGACCACGGCAACTATCTGGCTTACGGGCTGGCGGCGGTGGCGCTGTGGGTGTTGGGATTGCCGCACGGGCTGGCGGTGCTGCACGGCAAAACCCGCCGTGGCGGGCTGGTGTTCGATGTGGCGGACCTGATTAAAGACGCGCTGATTCTGCCGCAGGCGTTTATCGCCGCGATGGAAGGGGAAGACGAGCAGGAATTTCGCCAGCGCTGCCTGACGTCGTTTCGTCAGGCCGAGGCGCTGGACGTGATGATCGACAGCCTGCAACAGGTGGCGCAGCAATTAAGCCAGGTGGCGAAAACCGGGAGTCAGGGGGCGCAATGAACATCCTGCTGATTTCCGAATGCAACAAACGGGCGCTGGTGGAAACCCGCCGGGTGCTGGACCAGTTCGCCGAGCGCAAAGGGGAACGCACCTGGCAGACCGCCATCACCGAAGAGGGGCTGAAAACACTGCGCCAGTTGCTGCGCAAAACCGCGCGGCGCAACACGGCGGTGGCCTGCCACTGGATTCGCAGCGCCAATCACACCGAATTGCTGTGGATTGTCGGCAACCTGCGGCGTTTCAACCCGCAAGGCAGCGTGCCCACCAACCGCACCGAGCGCGATATTCTGCGCAGCCAGGATGAAAATCCGTGGCACAGCGCCGAAGCCTTCAGCCTGCTGGCGGCGATTGCCGGGCTGTTTCACGACATCGGCAAGGCCAATGCGCTGTTTCAGGCCGGGTTGCGGGGCAAGGGGCCGCGCAGCCAGCCGCTTCGCCATGAATGGGTGTCGTTGCGGCTGTTTCAGGCGTTTGTCGGCGAGCGGGACGATACCGGCTGGCTGACGGCGCTGGCCGCCATCAGCCCGGAGGAGGAAGCGGCGTTGCTGGCGCGCTTGCAGCAGGATGCGAAAATCCCCAAATCCTCGCCGTTTAACAGCCTGCCGCCGCTGGCGCAGGTGGTGGGCTGGCTGATTGTTTCCCACCACCGCTTGCCGATGTTTTGGGATGACAAGAGCGGCAATCCCAGCCCTGATCTCTCCTATATTGATGCATGGCTGACCGGGCTGGTATCGCCCTGTTGGAATGCCGTTAATCACCTGCGCCCGGATATCAGCGCGCAGGAATGGCGACAGGTGTGGCAATTCCCGGACGGCACGCCGCTGCAAAGCCGCGTCTGGTGTGAAAAGGCGCGCAAGTTCGCTGCCCGTGCGCTGAAGTTACCCTCGTTGATGACCTTCGGCCAACTGGAGCAACGGCTGACGGTGCATCTGGCGCGGCTGTCGCTGATGCTGGCAGACCACCATTACTCCTCTTCCGATGCCACCTCCGGCTGGCAAGACCCTGGTTATACCGTGTGGGCTAATACCGATAGAAAGACCGGCAAGCTCAAACAGCAACTGGATGAGCACTGCGTCGGCGTGGCGCAGAATGCGCTGCTGCTTGGGCGTAGCCTGCCGCACCTGCGCGATACGCTGCCGGCCATCACCCGGCACAAAGGCTTTCGCCAGCGCAGCACCGATGCGCGTTTCCGCTGGCAGGATAAAGCGTTTGACAAGGTCTGTGCGATACGTGAGCAGGCGGCTCGCCACGGTTTCTTTGGCGTCAACATGGCGTCTACCGGGCGCGGCAAGACGCTGGCGAATGCCCGCATTATGTACGCGCTGGCAGAAGAATCCGTCGGGTGCCGCTTTTCGGTAGCGCTTGGCCTGCGCACCCTGACGCTGCAAACCGGCGACGCCCTGCGCCAGCGCCTGACGCTGGATGAAGACGACCTGGCGGTGTTGATTGGCTCGCAGGCGGTGCAGGAACTGCATGAGCTACGCCAGCAGGAGCAGGAAACGCGTGTAGTGCAAACCGGCAGCGAATCGGCTGAGTCGCTGTTTAGCGAGCATCAGTACGTCAGTTACGACGGCTCACTGGATGACGGTCGGCTGAAAACCTGGCTGGAAAAATCGCCGACGCTGCATCAACTGCTGAGTGCGCCGGTGCTGGTCACCACTATCGACCACCTGATGCCCGCTACCGAAAGCCTGCGCGGCGGCCATCAGATTGCGCCGATGCTGCGGCTACTCACCTCGGATTTAGTGCTGGACGAGCCGGATGATTTTGGGCTGGAAGACCTGCCCGCGCTGTGTCGGCTGGTGAACTGGGCGGGGATGCTTGGCTCACGGGTATTACTGTCATCCGCCACGCTGCCGCCGGCGTTGATCCGCGCGCTGTTCGAAGCCTACCTGAAAGGCCGCGAAGCCTGGCAGCAGGCTTACGGTGAACCGGGTACGACGCTGAGTATTTGCTGCGGCTGGTTTGATGAATTCGACAGCCAGTGCCATCAGCTTGCTGATACCCGCGCTTTTGCCGATCAGCATCAGGCGTTTGTCGCCGGGCGTATCGACAAGCTGCAACAGCAGGAGCAGCGGCTGCGCTGGGCGGAAATTGAACCGGTGGCAAGCCCAACGCGAGAAGCGAGCGCGGTGTGCCGGGCGGTGGCGCAAACCCTGCACCAGCGGCTGTTTGCGCTGCACCGGGAACATCACCAGACGCATTCCGGCGGCAAAACCGTGTCGCTGGGGTTGATTCGCATGGCAAACATCAACCCGCTGGTGGCAGTAGCGCGTGCGCTGATGGAGATGCCTTCCCCGCCGGATTACTGCGTGCATTACTGCGTTTATCACAGCCAGCACCCGCTGGCGATGCGCTCCCACATCGAAGCGCGGCTGGATGCGGCACTGATGCGCAAAGACCCAGAGGCACTGTGGCAGGTGGCGGAAATTCGTGACGCCATCGCACAGCGGCCGCAGCAGCATCACCTGTTTGTGGTGCTGGCCACCTCGGTGGCGGAAGTCGGCCGTGACCACGATTATGACTGGGCTATCGCCGAACCCAGCTCGATGCGTTCTTTTATTCAGTTAGCCGGGCGTATTCTGCGCCACCGTCAGCGTGACGAGTATGTGCCGACCTCACCCAATTTTTATCTGCTAAGCCACAATGTGCGGGCGCTGCGTAATGGTCCGGCTGGTGATAAGCAAACGATTGCGTTTTGTCGCCCCGGTTTTGAATCGGAGGGCGGCTTCACACTTGCCAGTCACGACCTGCGGGAGATCCTCAAACCGGAGGACTACCAGAACATCAGCGCTGCGCCGCGAATTCAACAGCCAGCGGTGCTGAAAGAACCGTTTACGTTGATTTCTCTGGAACATGCGGCGCTGGCAACAAAACTGTTTGGGCCGAAAAACGCACCGTTTTCACAGGCAACCGCCGTGCTGTGGTGGCGCGAATCGTTGCATTGGAACGGCGAACTGCAGCGGCACACGCCGTTTCGCCGCTCAGACCCGCAGCAGCGTTACTGGCTGCGATTGGAAGACGAAGGCGACGATCCGGTCTTTATGTTGCAGGACGACGGCCCCAGCGGCTGGAAAAAAATCGATGAGATTCGCTCAGTACAACAGGAGATGGCCAATGGCGTCAGCCTCTGGGTAGAGATGGATTACACCGCGCTTTATCTGCAACTGGCCGAGGAAAAACAATGGGAACTCGCCAGAGTCAGCGATCGCTTTGGTGAAATCAGCATCAGCACCCGCGACAACCGGGTGTGGTGCTGGCATGAGTGGCTCGGGGTGTTTGGGGAACAATCATGATGACAGGAGGAGGCATGGAAGAGAGTGAATTAACGCAGTTCATTGTCAGTTATATCGAAACCCGAAAGCAGGCCAAGCTGGATGCTTTCGATAAAGCCGCCGATAAGCAGCGGGCGGCGTTAAGCGGTGAGGCGCTGGCCGCAGCGGAAGTGGCGCTTTTGCAGCAGCGGCGCGAGATAGAGCAGGCTTACGAGGTGCGCACCTGGCTGACGGATGCCGCCAGCCGCGCCGGGCAGATTAGCCTGGTGACCCACGCGCTGAAATTCACCCACAGCGATGCTAAAGGCAGCAGTGTGTTCAGCACTGAGCCTGCAACGTCTACGGATGTGCTCTCTACCGCGTCGCTGGCGCAACCAGCGATTGATGCGGTCGGCAACGCCGCGGCGCTGGATGTGGCCAAACTGCTGCAAACCGAGTATCAGGGTGATTCGCTGGTGGCGGCGCTACAGCGGGGCGACCACCGCTCACTGGAAGCGCTGGCGGAAAACACAGAGCAGCTTGCACAGTGGCTGGCTGGGTTTAAGCAAGTGTTGAGCGATAAACAACCCAGCTCCCACAAGCTGGCAAAGCAGATCTATTTCCCGGTGGGAGAGGAGGAATACCATCTGTTGAGTCCGCTTTATTCCTCTTCACTGTCGCAGGCGCTGGACCAACGCCTGAACGCGGTGCGCTTCGGCGAGCAGGCCAAAGCCATCCGCGAGGCCCGGCAGCAGAAGCGCTGGCACGATGAGATTTATGTCAGCTACCCCGGTATTGCAGTGCAGAATATGGGCGGCACCAAGCCGCAAAATATTTCCGCGCTTAATTCTGCCCGCAGTGGTCGCTCCTATCTGCTCAGCAGCGCGCCGTCACAGTGGCTCAGCCAAATCAAACTGCCGCTGGAGCATGACACCATCTTCCGTGAACGGGGTGAGGTGGATGCACTGACCTACACTGCGCGCCGGGAGCTGCAGCAATTCCTGCTCAGCGTCAAAGAGGTGGAAAACAACCGTGAGATTCGCAACCAGCGCAGGCGTTACCTCGACCGGTTGATCAACGCCCTATTTGACTATGTCGCCACGGTACAAAACCTGGGCAAGGCGGGCTGGAGCAAGGATTCCCGCCTGAATGTTCCCCTGCAATTGTGGCTTGACCCAAGGCGCTGTCGGCATGATGACGCTTTTCGCTATGCACGCGACGGCGGGGACTGGAAGGAACAGGTCGCCCATGAATTTGGCCAATGGCTGAATGCGCGATTGCGCCACGATAAACTGATTTTCGGCGAGGTGGAGCGCCGAGAGTGGTCAACCGCCGCGCTGTTTAAGCAGCGGTTGCGGGAAACCGAACGCGCGCTGAAGGAGGAGCTGGCATGAGCAGCCTGATGATTTTGCGGCGTATTCAGGTGGAAAACGCCAACGCCATTGCCGGGCACACCTACGGTTTTCCCGCCATCAGCCATTTTCTCGGCTTTACCCATGCGTTGTCGCGCCAGTTGCAGGCATCCCACGGTTTGCGGCTGGAAGGCTGCGGTGTGGTGTGCCATCAGCATCAGGTTCATGCTTACGGCAACGGCTGGAACCGCAGCTTTGCGCTGACGCGTAACCCGCTGACCAAAGAGGAAAAAACAGCCGCTTTTAACGAAGAGGGGCGAATGCACCTCACCGTGTCGCTGCTTATCGAATGCCACGGCATGTTGCCCGGTGAAGACGGGCGTGAGGCGCTTCGCCAGCAAGTGCAGCAACAGGTACAACAGCAGCGACTGGCGGGTGGGCTGATTGTGGATATCGAACAGGTGAGCTTCCACGACATCCCCGCCAATGGCGCAGACACCCGCAGCCTGATGCGCCGTTTACTGCCGGGCTTTGTGCTGCTGGACTGCACCTCGCTGTTGCCGTCGCATCTTGAAACCCTGCAACAGACCAACCCGCAGGCCGACATGCTGGACGCCTGGCTCGATTTCGCCGCCCTGAAATATCAGGCGGTGCGATCTTCTGATGATGCGGTGAGCTGGCAACCGCTGCCCAAGCCTGACAGAGGTTATCTGGTGCCGCTGATGACCGGCTACCGCGCCATTTCGCCGTTGTACAACCCCGGCGAGGTGGAGAAAACCCGCGACCCGTCCACCCCGTTCTGTTTTGCCGAAGCCATTTACGGCGTTGGCGAGTGGCGTGGCGCACACCGCATTGACGACATCAACCACATCTTTTGGCGTTATCACTATCAACACGGCACTTACCGCTGCCTGCAAACCGTCAACGACGCAGGCAGCGCAGCAGATGATGATTACCCAGAACTTGAATTCAACTACTGAGACAAGGATTGAAACCATGGCAAAAGCAGCAACCACGTTGAAAACCGCATCGGTACTGGCGTTTGAGCGCAAACTGGCGAATTCCGATGCGCTGATGCTGGCGGGCAACTGGCAGCAGGATAACTGGCAGCCGGTGGTGATTCAGGAAAAATCGATACGCGGCACCATCTCCAACCGGTTAAAAAACGCCATCAGCAGTGACCCGGCTAAACTGGATGCCGAAATTCAAAAACCCAACCTGCAAACGGTGGATGTAGCGGCGCTGCCGTTTGATGCCGACACGCTGAAAGTGGCCTTCACCCTGCGGGTGCTGGGTAATCTGGCGCTGCCGTCGGTCTGTAACGATCAGGATTACCAACAGGCGTTGACGGAACTGATTAACGGTTACGCCCGCGAGCAGGGCTTTGGCGTGCTGGCCGCGCGTTACGCCGAGAATATCGCCAGTGGTCGCTTTTTGTGGCGCAACCGTATCGGCGCAGAAGCGGTGCAGGTGGTAGTGAGGCACGACGATAAGCGCTGGGAATTTAACGGCGAAGACTACTCGCTGCGCCAGTTTAGCCAACCTTCAGACGCACTGGCCGAACTGGCCCACGCCATTGAACAGGCGCTGGCGGGCAGTGATTCGGCGTTTTTCCGCGTGGAAGCGCAGGTGAAACTGGGCAATGGGCAGGAGGTGTTCCCGTCGCAGGAACTGGTGCTGGATGAGCGTGCTCGCAACGGCAAGAGCAAAATTCTGTATCAGGTTAACGGTGTGGCGGCGATGCACTCGCAGAAAATCGGCAATGCGTTGCGCACGGTGGATGACTGGCACCCGGAAGCGGCGGAAACCGGGCCGATTGCGGTTGAACCCTATGGCTCCGTCACCAGCCGTGGCCGTGCGTATCGCCAGCCGAAAGACAAGATGGATTTTTACACCCTGCTGGATAACTGGGTGATCAAGGGCAACGTGCCGGAGGTGGCGCAGCAGCACTACGTGATCGCCACACTGATTCGCGGCGGGGTGTTTGGCGAGAAAGGCGAGTAACCCTATGGACCACTATATCGAGATTCGGGTGTTGCCTGACCTGGAGTTCAGCGCGGTGCAGTTGCTGAGCGCGCTGTTCGCCAAGCTGCACCGGGCGTTGGGGCAGCGTGCGACCGGCGATATTGGCGTGAGCTTTCCGGATGTGGGCAAAACGCTGGGGGAGCGGCTGCGGTTGCACGGCAGCGTGCAGGCGCTGGCGGCGCTGGAACAAACCGGCTGGCGCACAGGGCTGCGCGACTATAGCACCATCACCGATGCACTGCCGGTGCCAGCGGGTGCGCAGTACCGCACCGTGCGCCGGGTGCAGGTAAAAAGCAGCGCCGAGCGCCTGCGCCGCCGGGCGGTGAGTAAAGGCCGAATGACTGAGGATGAAGCCGATGCCCGCATTCCCTATGCGGTGGAAAAACGCACCTCGCTGCCATATCTGCCGCTGCGCAGCCTTTCCAGCGGACAACCGTTTTTACTGTTTGTCGAACACGGCCCGCTGCAGGACAAACCGGTCGCCGGTACATTCTCCAGCTACGGCTTAAGCGCCATCGCCACCATCCCGTGGTTTTGACCCTTTTTTTGCGGCCAGCGTTAACGTATTGATTTTTAATACCGCAATCTGGCCGCCAGAAAAAAGGGTTTTTCCGGGAAAACGGCGATTTATCTTTAACAATCAGGTAATAAGAGATTATTCGCTACAGTTCACTGCCGAGTAGGCAGCTTAGAAAAAGAACATGCCGCTGAGTGAGTTCGCGCCATTGTTCACTGCCGAGTAGGCAGCTTAGAAATCAATAGTTAAACTCAAGTTCTTCACCTGAATGTTCACTGCCGAGTAGGCAGCTTAGAAAATCGCCGGACGCGGCAAACGGCACCCGGAGAAGTTCACTGCCGAGTAGGCAGCTTAGAAAAGATGGCGCAACCGTAGCGATAGACACGCACAGTTCACTGCCGAGTAGGCAGCTTAGAAAACTGTTAACGGCGGTTTCAAACGACGTTAGCGGTTCACTGCCGAGTAGGCAGCTTAGAAATCCGCGTGTTTGTAATCGATGAAATCCATATGGTTCACTGCCGAGTAGGCAGCTTAGAAAAAGTACCCGGCCAAAGCCAAAGAAGTCCGCACGTTCACTGCCGAGTAGGCAGCTTAGAAAAGAACGTGGCTGTAACCCGCCGCGCAGCTCTCGTTCACTGCCGAGTAGGCAGCTTAGAAAATGCAAATTGCGGCGTCAGGTCATAATAATTTGTTCACTGCCGAGTAGGCAGCTTAGAAAAATCGATAGACGACGCAATGACGTTATAGACCGTTCACTGCCGAGTAGGCAGCTTAGAAACTGCTGACGCAGTGCGGCGTCCCCTCGCAGGCGTTCACTGCCGAGTAGGCAGCTTAGAAATGGATGCTCGCGGACCGTGGAAAACGGGGATAAGTTCACTGCCGAGTAGGCAGCTTAGAAATCCTGCTTCTGCTTGAGCTGCTGATACTCGCAGTTCACTGCCGAGTAGGCAGCTTAGAAATTATGCCGGGCAAGTCCTGGAGCGATCCCCAGGTTCACTGCCGAGTAGGCAGCTTAGAAAAGAGTTGGTGAGCCTACCCACGTGCCGGTCTTGTTCACTGCCGAGTAGGCAGCTTAGAAAGAGGGAAAGCCTTAATTTCAGAATACAAATTCGTTCACTGCCGAGTAGGCAGCTTAGAAAGCGACGCGGGAACGTTAAACCCTAAATCCAAAGTTCACTGCCGAGTAGGCAGCTTAGAAAGATTGAACGTCTGTCATTGCTATCTTCAGTATGTTCACTGCCGAGTAGGCAGCTTAGAAATCTAGGGAAAATACAGTGCGTAAGCATTCCATGTTCACTGCCGAGTAGGCAGCTTAGAAACAGGTGCTGTTTAACCGTTTGCAGATACGCATGTTCACTGCCGAGTAGGCAGCTTAGAAACGGCTCACTGGCTGGGTCTCGTGTGGATATGTGTTCACTGCCGAGTAGGCAGCTTAGAAAGGTTAGCGGAGTGAGGCTCGACGACTGCCCGAGTTCACTGCCGAGTAGGCAGCTTAGAAAACAGAACATACCGAAATGCCGGTCAAAATGTGGTTCACTGCCGAGTAGGCAGCTTAGAAAAGGGTAAATGCTGGTCTAACTCAAACGGAAGCGTTCACTGCCGAGTAGGCAGCTTAGAAATGGCCGGAAGGGCTAAATGAAGCCGTCACGGCGTTCACTGCCGAGTAGGCAGCTTAGAAAATTGTTTGTGGGTGTTCGTGGCCGGTATCCGCGTTCACTGCCGGATAGGCAGCTTAGAAAACCATCGCAATCTTCTGCCAGTCGGACGGCGTGTTCACTGCCGTACAGGCAGCGGTTGGCGGGTTTACTGGCGTTAAAACTACGCTGAGGTGGGCGACTTCGCCGGATGAGCGGCATGGATGCCGCGAAAGCCTGTGCCGTGCATGGAGCACGTCACAGGCGGTCCGAACAGCGAAGGCGAACGCCGAAGGCACCGCGTCAGCGGCGTAGTTTAGCCACCCAGCCAGTGGTCAAGGAGAGGTGGCGCTTGCACCTCTCCTTGTCGTGCGTGCGATGAAATAGTAGAGAGGCGCGATTGTCTATCCCGCACGAAACCACCCACCGCCCCAGCATAAATCAGGCCGCAATCCCCCGGCTGTTACCAGCCCCCATCCCCGGCGGGCATGGCCGTTTCCTGCAAGGAAAAAAATCCCCCGGCCGTTGCTGGCTGGGGGTAAGGGCGTAAAAAAAGTGAAAGGAATAACTTACTGTACGGCGGCGAAAGCGGCGGCGACGCGCTGTACGTTGTGGTGGTTTAACCCGGCGATGCAGACACGGCCGCTGGCGATAAGATACACGCCGAACTCTTCCCGCAGGCGGTCTACCTGCGCGGCGCTAAAACCGGTGTAGCTGAACATGCCGCGTTGGGTCAGCAGGTAGTCGAAGTTGCGGCCCGGCAAGGCTTTTTTCAGCTCGTCCACCAGCGTCTGGCGCATTTCATGAATACGCAGGCGCATCGCTTCCACTTCTGCGTGCCAGTTGGCGTTGAGCGTGCCGTCGTTCAGCACGCGTGAGACCACCTGCGCGCCGAAGTTCGGCGGGCTGGAGTAGTTGCGGCGTACGGTGGCTTTCAACTGGCCGAGCACCCGGTTGGCGGCATCCTGATCTTCACACACGACGGACAACCCGCCGACGCGCTCGCCATACAGCGAGAAAATTTTGGAAAACGAGTTGCTGACCAGTGCAGGCAGGCCGGCACCGGCGATGGCGCGAATGGCGTAGGCATCGTCATCCATGCCGCCGCCAAAGCCCTGATAGGCGATATCCAGGAACGGCACCAGCTCGCCTTTGATCAGCACTTCGATAACCCTGTCCCACTCGGCGTGAGTCAGGTCTGAGCCGGTCGGGTTGTGGCAGCACGGGTGCAGCAGCACGATGCTGCGCGGCGGCAGCTGTTTCAGCGCGCTTATCATCGCGTCCACGTTCACGCCCAGCGTGTCGGCGTCAAAATAGGGGTAGGTATGCACCTGAAAACCGGCGCCGGAGAAAATGGCGATGTGGTTTTCCCAGGTCGGGTCGCTGACCCAGACTTCGGAATCCGGAAAATAGCGTTTGAGGAAATCCGCACCCACTTTCAGCGCACCGGAACCGCCCAGCGTCTGGATGGTGGCGACGCGTTGTGCGGTAAGCGCCGGGTGGTGCTCGCCGAACAGCAGCGTCTGCACCGCGCTGCGGTAAGGCGCCAGACCTTCCATCGGCAGGTAGACCGAGGCGTGTTGCGGCTCGGCCTGCAACTGGGTTTCTGCGGCACTGACCGCCTGCAACTGAGGAATGACGCCCTGCCCGTCGTAATACAACCCGATGCTGAGGTTCACTTTATCAGTACGCGGGTCCTGCTTGAATTTCTCCATCAGGGACAGGATAGGGTCGCCAGCATAGGCGTCGACATTCTGGAACACGTTGGTCACTCTCCTCAGGTATAAAAAGTCAGGCTGTTCGCTAGGCGGTATAACGGCCAGGGCGATGATTCATAGCGATAATCAGATTCAGCGCCGCCGCACCCAGTACCGAGGCGATCAGCATCGGTATGCTTACCACGAACAGGGAAGTCAGCACAATGCTCACGTCTACCGCCATCTGGAATTTTCCGGCGCGGATTCCACTTTTGTCTTGTAAATAGAGCGCCAGAATGTTCACTCCGCCCAGGCTGGCGCGGTGGCGGAACAGTACGATGAACCCCAGCCCCATGACAAGGTTGCCGAACAGCGTGGCGTAAATCGGTTGCAGGTGATCAAAGTGGATAAAAAGCGGGTGCAGGTCGGAAAACAGCGAAACCAGCGCCACCGCGCAGAACGTTTTGAGGGTGAACTGCCAGCCCATACGCCGAATGGCGAGGTAATAAAACGGCAGGTTCAGCAGAAAGAACGCGGTGCCGAATGAGAGGCGGGTCGCGTAGTGCAGCAGGAAAGCCATCCCGGCGGTGCCGCCGGTCAGCGCGCCGGCCTGACGCAGCAGAATAACCCCAAACGACACCATCAGGGTGCCGATAAGCAGCGCCAGAACGTCTTCCAGCAGTGTGTGTGAAACGGGTGGTGGTGTAATGACGTTATCCATGGAAACGTGCCTGATAAAAGAAGGAAACCCTGTCTTTTCAAGCAAAAAGCACACCAGTTGCCGAACCCGGTCGGGCGTGCCGTTGTTTTTTTAGGCGAAAAAAGCCTTAACGTATTGAAAGCGCTGAATGAAATTTATTGCACGCATTGTGCGTGTTATGTGTGGTTTTCGTAATTGTCGTGCGTGATTTTAGTTATTCATGCAGGAATTGTGTTTTCCTGCACCGAAATGAAGCAATGTATGCACCGAGTTAGAGCGGAGAGACGGGCGGCGCCATTAATCCGTTCTCTTTCAGCCGGTTGAGCACTACCGACGTTTTCAGATGCGCCACGCTTTTGTTACGTGCCAGAATCTCGCTGATCAGCGCGCTCAGGCCGGGCAGGTCCGCCACTGCGACCTTGAGCATGTAATCCGCGTCGCCGGTGGTTTTGTAGGCATCGATAATCGCGTCGACTTCGCCCAGCATTTGGTGAAAGCTGTCTACGCATTCCTGGGTGTGATTGATCAGCCGTACTTCAATCAACCCCATCAACTCCAGCCCCACCGCATCCGGCGCCAGCCGGGCGTGATACCCGAGGATCAGTTGCGCCTGCTCAAGGGCAATGCGACGACGAGAGCACTGAGAGGCAGACAACCCAACCAGATCGCTGAGTTCCTGATTGGTCAGGCGTCCGTTTGCCTGCAGCAGTGTGAGGATCTTCAAATCAAAATCATCAATGTTGTACATAACCCTGCCTTGCCAGAAGTACCAAACCTACAGACTAGCAGCTTTTTTCACTGCCGGAAGTTAGTTGTTTGGCATCGTGGTGCCGCCAGTCTGTTTTCCCGTCGGCGGCGTTGCACCGCCTTGGTTCATTATTGTGTATCTCCGGCTGATTTTTTGTGGATTACATGCAGGTTTTTAATATTTATTGCGCTGGATGAATGCCACAGTCTGTTTGCTGCAAGAAATGTGAATTTAATGTTTTTTCCAAACCGATTCAGTTTGTTAAGTATTGTAAACAGACAAGACCGGCAGCGGTGGCGCTAGTTGGCCTGATAATTGCTCGGAATGTGGCGACATAACATATATTCACCCACTTTCTGGGGAGACAGGGCAAATGGGCACACAACAACACAGCCAGCTCAAACGCGGGCTGAAAAATCGCCATATCCAACTGATTGCGCTGGGCGGAGCGGTAGGGACCGGGTTGTTTCTTGGTATTGCACAGACGATTCGCATGGCGGGGCCGTCGGTGCTGTTGGGGTACGCCATCGCCGGCGTGATTGCGTTTTTTATTATGCGCCAACTGGGCGAAATGGTGGTGGAGGAGCCGGTGGCCGGTTCATTCAGCCATTTCGCCAATGAATACTGGGGCAATTTCGCCGGGTTTATGTCCGGCTGGAATTACTGGGTGCTGTATGTGCTGGTGAGCATGGCGGAACTGAGCGCGGTGGGCATCTACATTCAGTATTGGTGGCCGGAAGTGCCGGCCTGGGTCTCGGCGGCGGTGTTTTTTGTCGCCATTAATGCCATCAACCTGACTAATGTGAAGGTCTACGGCGAGCTGGAATTCTGGTTTTCCATCATCAAGGTGGCGGCGATTATCGGTATGATCGCGTTCGGCGGCTACCTGCTGCTGAGCGGCAACGGCGGGCCGGACGCCAACGTCGCCAACCTGTGGCAGCACGGCGGTTTCTTCCCGAACGGCGTCAGCGGCATGGTGATGGCGATGGCGGTGATCATGTTCTCCTTCGGCGGGCTGGAACTGGTGGGGATCACCGCGGCCGAGGCGGACGACCCGCACAGGAGCATTCCTCGCGCCACTAATCAGGTGATTTATCGCATCCTGCTGTTTTATGTCGGTGCGCTGGCGGTGCTGCTGTCGCTGTATCCGTGGCAGAAAGTGGTGGAGGGCGGCAGCCCGTTTGTGCTGATTTTCCACGCACTGGATAGCAATCTGGTGGCGAACGTGCTGAATCTGGTGGTGCTCTCCGCTGCGTTGTCGGTCTATAACAGTTGTGTGTATTGCAACAGCCGGATGCTGTTCGGGCTGGCGCGGCAGGGCAATGCGCCGCGCGCGCTGCTCATGGTCAACCGCCGCGGCATTCCGCTGGTGTCGCTCGGCGTTTCTGCGCTGGCGACGGCGCTGTGCGTGCTGCTCAACTACCTGATGCCGGGCAAAGCGTTTGAACTGTTGATGGCGTTGGTGGTGTCTGCACTGGTGATCAACTGGGCGATGATCAGCATTACGCATTTGAAATTCCGCCAGGCTAAACAGCGGGCACATCAGGAAACCCGTTTTAAAAGCCTGGGTTACCCGTTCACCAACATCCTGTGCCTGCTGTTTCTGGCCGGGATTCTGGTGATCATGGCGATGACGCCGGGCATTCAGATCTCCGTGTGGCTGATTCCGTTCTGGCTGCTGGCGTTGGGTGCGGGTTATGCCATCAAAAAGCGCAAAGGGGCGCAGTCGGTACTGGCGGCGGAATAGCGTTTTTGGGCTGTTGGTAAACAGCCGGGGTGCCTCGTTATTGGCTAGCGAATGTATGCGGGGGCGGTGGTTCATTTCGTGCGGGATAAACGGTGTTGCTTCTTTGCTACATCATCGCACGCACGACAAGGAGAGGTGCAAACGCCACCTCTCCTTGACCACTGGCTTGATGGCTAAACTACGCCGCTGACGCGGTGCCTTCGGCGTTCGCCTTCGCTGTTCGGACCGCCTGTGACGTGCTCCATGCACGGCACAGGCTTTCGCGGCGTCCTGCCGCTCATCCGGCGAAGTCGCCCACCTCAGCGTAGTTTTAACGCCAGTAACCCCGTCAACCGCTGCCTGTGCGGCAGTGCACACACCGTTTAGCAATCTGTCCATCTACTACCATTTCTAAGCTGCCTATACGGCAGTGCACTGGTTGACAGTGAAGCCACCCAGCCATACGCCGTTTCTAAGCTGCCTATACGGCAGTGCACTGGTTGTGTGAGTGCTACCCATTCGGGCGTGATTTCTAAGCTGCCTATACGGCAGTGCACAAACCCGAGAGCCTTTTACCGTAGCGTCGCTATTTCTAAGCTGCCTATACGGCAGTGCACCGTGAAAAAGTCGTCCACAAATTCCCCGAGCTTTTCTAAGCTGCCTATACGGCAGTGCACCCGACGTTAAACGTTGAATCAGATGCATTGACTTTCTAAGCTGCCTATACGGCAGTGCACATTAAGGCTTTCCCTCGGAATACTCCGGCTCATTTCTAAGCTGCCTATACGGCAGTGCACTTCCCGGTGCGTTTATCCAGCAGTTGAGTAATTTTCTAAGCTGCCTATACGGCAGTGCACGTGAAACGTTCGAACGCCAACGCCTCACCTTTTTTCTAAGCTGCCTATACGGCAGTGCACACGTGGAGCTAACAAGAAAGGGTTACCTTGTTTTTCTAAGCTGCCTATACGGCAGTGCACATTTGCAGACCCGGTTGTCACCAGTGACGTCATTTCTAAGCTGCCTATACGGCAGTGCACTCGTGCTCGGGTTTCATTGTCGCAACCTCAACTTTCTAAGCTGCCTATACGGCAGTGCACAGAGTGCGCTGTGGTGTGAAAAAGGGCGGATATTTCTAAGCTGCCTATACGGCAGTGCACATGTCACAGCAGCGCCTAGCTGATGCTGTGAATTTCTAAGCTGCCTATACGGCAGTGCACATTACGCTCGCTACTTCTTCAAACAGCGTACTTTTCTAAGCTGCCTATACGGCAGTGCACCATGGTCAATCGGGATTGTGTGGGTGTTTTCCTTTCTAAGCTGCCTATACGGCAGTGCACTGCCATTTTAAATTGCGTCAAAATTTGGTTGTGTTTCTAAGCTGCCTATACGGCAGTGCACAACGCGGTCCAGCGTCTGCTGAATCACTTTATTTTCTAAGCTGCCTATACGGCAGTGCACAAGGATTGCCAGAAATATACAAGGCCAGTGACTTTCTAAGCTGCCTATACGGCAGTGCACCGGTATCACCGGGCTGCGGGGTTTGCGATTCATTTCTAAGCTGCCTATACGGCAGTGCACACCAGGTAGCGTATGCTGGGTTGATCTTCTCCTTTCTAAGCTGCCTATACGGCAGTGCACTTTTATCGTTGAGACGTCCCTTTTCGTCAACTTTTCTAAGCTGCCTATACGGCAGTGCACCGGCATTTCAGGCTGGATCGATACGCATTTTTTTTCTAAGCTGCCTATACGGCAGTGCACTCATACATGGATGCAGAAAAAGCCGTGCTGGATTTCTAAGCTGCCTATACGGCAGTGCACATGGTGTTTGATGGGCTTCAGCCCGGTGAAGATTTCTAAGCTGCCTATACGGCAGTGCACTGCGCTATATTCACCTCTCCGATAGTTACGCTTTTCTAAGCTGCCTATACGGCAGTGCACACAGAGACGCTGGCGCATGGGAACGTGAGCACTTTCTAAGCTGCCTATACGGCAGTGCACGTCCGAATCCGTTAACAGGCCGCTCAGCCTCATTTCTAAGCTGCCTATACGGCAGTGCACGCTCTACGTCGAACGCTATTCCCGCGCCGCACTTTCTAAGCTGCCTATACGGCAGTGCACTATTTTACACAATCACATAGCACCGACCGATATTTCTAAGCTGCCTATACGGCAGTGCACTGTGGAGCCATAGACGAAAGCGCGCGCCGCCATTTCTAAGCTGCCTATACGGCAGTGCACTATTTCATTTGAAATTATTTCACGCGGGAGGGTTTCTAAGCTGCCTATACGGCAGTGCACAGTAACTGTATATGCCAGTAATCCCATCTTCCTTTCTAAGCTGCCTATACGGCAGTGCACTCCTGAAAACATCGATTCTGCCCCGTATTGATTTTCTAAGCTGCCTATACGGCAGTGCACCACGATTACGGTGTGGGCCTGGATGCCCTACATTTCTAAGCTGCCTATACGGCAGTGCACATTCGCCGCTCCTGTTTTAAAAAGCCATTTCATTTCTAAGCTGCCTATACGGCAGTGCACAACTGACCGCCGCTCGTATCGCTGCTGCGCTTTTTCTAAGCTGCCTATACGGCAGTGCACGTGCAATACTATCATCTGTAACTCTTCTGGGCTTTCTAAGCTGCCTATACGGCAGTGCACCGTAGCAATTTATCGCTTATGGCTTGATGTGAAAAGGAAAAATAGCGTTTTTCCCTGCGAAACCCTTTTGTTAAACCGTTCTTTATCGTCATTAAAAATCAATGAGTTATAACGGAGTGAAAAAAAAGGGTCAAAACCGGCATCGGCGGAAACAGCGTGCTACAGTGGCGCTTTTGCCAGACAGGCGTGCAAGGAACGTGTATGAAAAAACGATTTTCACTGATGTTGTTATTGGGGCTGGCCGGCAGTGCCGGCGCGGCGTCTCATCTTGACCAGGTGCAGGAACGTGGGGTGCTGAAGGTCTGTACCACCGGCGATTACAAGCCGTATACCTCGCTGCGTGCGGATGGCGATTACGAAGGGATCGACATCGCGATGGCCCGCTCGCTGGCGAAAAGCCTGGGCGTGAAGGTGGAGTGGGTGAAAACCAGTTGGAAAACCCTGATGCCGGATTTCCAGTCCGGTCAGTGCGATATCGCCATGGGCGGGATTTCCGTCACGCTGGAACGCCAGAAAAAAGCGGTTTTCTCCAACACGCTGGATGTTGACGGCAAGATCCCGTTGGTGCGTTGCGACGACAAAGATAAATACCAGACTGTCGAGCAGATTAACCAGCCGTCGGTGCGGGTAATTGAGCCTGCCGGCGGCACCAACGAAGCCTTTGTTCACGCTTATTTGCCGAAGGCCAGCCTGGCATTGCATGACAATGTGACCATCTTCCAGCAACTGGTGGACAAGCAGGCGGACGTGATGATTACCGATGCATCGGAAGCGTTGTACCAGCAGAAACGTTATCCGCAATTGTGTGCGGTGAACCCCGCCTCGCCGATGCAATATGGTGAGAAAGCCTACATGCTGCCGCGTGACGACATGAGCTGGAAGTTATATGTGGATCAATGGCTGCATTTGTCCAAATCGACCGGAGAGTATCGGAATATAATTTCTGAATGGTTGGGTAAGTCAGAATAAACGTTTGCCATTGTTGTGTAAGGCAACGTAAATAAATATAGTTAACGGTATATTTTGGTGCAATGAACCGTTATTGCGCACCATGAGATGTTTTTTACTTATCTTTTGGTGCTTTTTTTGTTCAGTTTTTTTGAGCGCCGTCGGCAAATTAACTCGATTTTAACAGCCTCATAACGGCGCTATTCTGCTTCACATCGAAGGCAAGCACGCCTTCCCAACCCGAATAATGTGAAGAGGCTTACCATGAAATCAATCAAAACCGTTGTTGCCGCTATTGCTCTGGCTACCGTTTCTTTCGGCGCGTTGGCCGCTACCGAAGTGCAATCCGCACAGAACCGTGGTCTGGGAACCGTATCCGTAACCGGCCATAGCCTGGACGATTTGCAACATCAGTTGGCTGCCAAAGCCGATGCCGCCGGCGCGAAATCTTTCCGTATCATCTCCGCCACCGGCGACGACCAGATGCGTGCTGTTGCCGCGCTGTATAACTAATCATTGAGCGCTCAGTGATGGGGTGTTGAGTCACTGATTGTTTAACCGCTGCGCCGAGCGCTTCAGCGGTGATGGAGAAAGCCCGAGCCCCGGATTATCCGGGGCTCGGGCTTTTTACGTCGCGGCAATAACCGATAACGCCGGGGTTAGCCGATGTACTCCAGTTGAGTACGGGCTGTCAGGCGGGTAATCAATTCATAGGCGCTGATGCCGTTGTGGGCGGCGATTTTCTCCACCGGCAGCGGCCCGCCCCACAAGATGACTTCATCGCCAACCTTGTCCTGGGCGTCCGGCCCCAGATCGACGGTGATCATGTCCATCGATACCCGTCCGGACAGCGGAACCTCGCGACCGTTGATCCACACCGGAGTGCCGCTTTTGGCATCGCGCGGGTAGCCGTCGCCGTAGCCGATGGCGATCACACCGAGGCGGGTGTCGCGCGGGCTGCTCCAGAGACTGCCGTACCCTACCGGCTCGCCGGCAGGGTGCTCGCGGACAGCGATCAGACGTGAGGTTAACGTCATCGCCGGTTTAAGCTGCCATTGGCTGGCGTCGCCCTCGGCCAGCGGCGAGACGCCGTACTGGATAATGCCGGGACGAATCTGATCACGGTGGGCTTGCGGCCACAGCAGAATCCCGCCGGAGGCGGCGATAGACTGGCGGCCCGGCTTGCCCTGTGCAAAGGCGTCGAAACAGTCGAGCTGGCGTTGGGTGGTGTCTGTTTGTGGTTCATCCGCACGGCAAAAGTGGCTCATGATATTCACCGGCTGCACCACGTTGGAGCAGTGGCTGAGCCGGGCATAAAACGCCTCGGCCTGTTGCGGCAGCACGCCGAGACGGTGCATACCGGTATCGAGCTTCATCCACACCGTCAGCGGATGCGGCAGGTGCGCCTGTTCCAGCGCGGCGAGCTGTTCTTCACAGTGTACGGCGGTTTCCAACTGATGTTCGGCCAGCAACGGCAACTCATCGGCTGCGAAGAAGCCTTCCAGCAGCAGGATCGGTTTGGTGATGCCGGCGGCGCGCAGCGCCAGCGCTTCGCTGAGGCGGGAGACGCCATAACCGTCGGCATCGGAAAAAGCGCGGGCGGCTTCTACCGCGCCGTGCCCGTAAGCGTTGGCTTTGACGATGGCGATCAGCCGGCTTTGCGGCGCCATCTGCCGGATACGTTGCAGATTATGGCGTAAAGCCTGACGATCAATGACGGCGGTTGCCGTTTTCATTCTGAGTCCTTAGTGCGTGTATTTATCATCGGCGGTGATGGATTTATCCGCGTGGTTTATGCATTAGCGTAGTTTATTCATCATCGTGGTTTATTCATCATCGTATTGTGGCCCGGCGTAATTGTCGAAACGCGACCACTGCCCGTTAAAGGTCAGGCGAACGGTGCCGATCGGCCCGTTACGCTGCTTCCCTAGAATGATTTCCGCGATGCCTTTCAGATCGCTGTTTTCGTGATAGACCTCATCACGGTAGATAAACATGATCAGGTCGGCGTCCTGCTCGATGGAGCCGGATTCACGCAGGTCCGAGTTGACCGGCCGTTTATCCGCGCGCTGTTCCAGGCTGCGGTTAAGCTGCGACAGCGCGATGACCGGTACTTGCAATTCTTTTGCCAACGCTTTGAGCGAGCGGGAAATTTCGGCGATTTCCAGCGTTCGGTTATCCGACAACGACGGCACCCGCATCAACTGTAGGTAGTCGATCATGATCAGGCTCAGGCCGTCGTGCTCGCGGAACACCCGGCGCGCACGCGAGCGCACTTCGGTCGGCGTCAGGCCGGATGAATCGTCGATGTACATGTTGCGTTTTTCCAGCAGCAATCCCATGGTGCTGGAGATCCGCGCCCAATCCTCGTCGTCGAGCTGGCCGGTACGAATGCGGGTCTGGTCCACGCGCGATAGCGACGCCAGCATACGCATCATGATCTGTTCGCCGGGCATCTCCAGACTGAAGATCAGCACCGGTTTTTCCTGCGTCATGGCGGCGTTTTCGCACAGGTTCATGGCGAAGGTGGTTTTCCCCATGGAAGGACGCGCCGCCACGATAATCAGGTCGGATTTCTGCAAGCCGGCGGTTTTCTTGTCCAGATCCTGATAACCGCTGGACACGCCGGTCACGCCGTCGTGCGGGCGCTGATAAAGCTGCTCGATGCGTGAAACGGTGTCTTCCAGAATGCGGTCGATGCTTTTGGGGCCTTCATCTTTGCTGGCGCGGTTTTCCGCTATCTGAAACACGCGCGATTCGGCCAGGTCCAGCAGCTCTTCGCTGCTGCGGCCCTGCGGGTCGTAGCCGGCGTCGGCGATTTCGTTGGCGACGGCGATCATTTCACGCACCACCGCACGTTCACGCACGATGTCGGCATAAGCGCCGATATTGGCGGCGCTGGGGGTGTTTTTGGCTAATTCCGCCAGATAGGCGAACCCCCCGGCGGATTCCAGCTCGCCTTTTTGCTCCAGCGACTCCGACAGGGTGATCAGGTCGATGGGTTTGCTCATTTCCAGCAAACGCTGCATCTCGTTAAAGATCATCCGGTGGGCGCGATTGAAAAAGTCATTGGCACTGACGCGCTCGGCAACGTTGTCCCAGCGCTCGTTGTCGAGCATCAATCCCCCTAGCACCGACTGCTCCGCTTCGATGGAATGGGGCGGGAGTTTGAGCCCTTCTACCTGACGGTCGCGGGATTCTGCTGGTTTGGTTGGTTTTTTTTCTGCCATGAAACGCGTTCTTTACCGGTTGATTTACCTTAAGGGGTGGGAGCATTGTATATCCTAAATACAGGAATGACATATCGTCCGATAACATCACCGGGCAGACAAAATAGAGCGAGGAGAGAATCATGGCTAAACGTATTCAGTTCAGCGACCACGGCGGTCCTGGTGTGCTGGAGTATGTGGATTATACGCCGCGCGAGCCGGGCCTTAACGACGTGCAGGTAGAAAACCGCGCCATCGGCATCAATTTCATCGATACCTATTTTCGTTCCGGGTTGTACTCGCCGCCATCGCTGCCTTCCGGCCTGGGCACCGAAGCGGCCGGGGTGGTGATAAAAGTCGGGGCGAGCGTCAAACACCTGAAGGTGGGCGATCGCGTCGTGTATGCCCAGTCGGCGTTGGGGGCGTACAGCGAGCGGCATAATGTGCCGGCGGACAAAGCGGTGCTGTTGCCGGATAACATCAGTTTTGAGCAGGCGGCCGCGTCGTTCCTGAAAGGGCTGACGGTGTATTACCTGCTGCGCCAGACCTATGAAGTCAAGCCGGGCGAAATGTTTTTATTTCATGCGGCGGCCGGCGGCGTCGGGCTTATCGCCTGCCAATGGGCGAAGGCGTTGGGAGCGAAACTGATAGGCACAGTCGGTTCCGACCAGAAAGCCGAGCTGGCGAAACAGGCGGGGGCCTGGGCTACCATTAACTACCGCAAGGAAGATATCGCCCTGCGGGTGATGGAATTGACGCGTGAAGAGAAAGTCTCGGTGGTGTATGACTCGGTGGGCAAGGATACCTGGGAAGCTTCGCTGAACTGCCTGAAGCGGCGCGGGTTAATGGTCAGCTTCGGCAATGCGTCCGGCCCGGTAACCGGGGTGAATCTCGGCATCCTCAACCAGAAAGGATCGCTGTACGTAACCCGGCCGTCGCTGTTCGGCTACATTACCAACCATGAGGAACTGGAACAAGCCAGCCGCGAGCTGTTCGGGCTGATTGCCGACGGCGCTATCAACGTGGATGTGCCGGAGAGCCAGAAATTTGCGCTGGAAGATGCGCAGTCTGCCCATCGGGCGTTGGAAAGCCGCAGTACGCAAGGGTCATGCCTACTGATTCCCGGCTCCGCTTTATGATGCAATAAGCGTTAAAACATCGGAACATGCGCCTTCCCCGGCATGACCAGGCTGGGAAAGGCGCCCCCGCTTAACCTCCCGGTTTCCCCGGCGGTGTCTCACTTGTTAACAAAAAAGCCGTAGCGGACTGTTTGTTTTTTTCACCTTCCATCGTTACCATCTGGCCGAGATTCAGGCTTTTCCTGCTGTTCTTGTCGATAACATCCAACATCATGCCCACATAAACCGGGCACCGGTTTTGCCGCCGTGTACTGCGGCGTCGTTATGTCGTTCCTTGTTGTTTTCTTTATCTCTGCGGGTCCCGATAGCGGCTTTTTCACTGGTTATGTATCACCTGAACAAGGAAGGATATCGCGTATGAAATCGATCAAACGACTGCCGACGCCCCCAACCAGGGGCCTCCTCGGGCATGTTGAGTATTTAAAGCGGCATGACGTCCACTTACAGTTGTTGCGATGGAAAGAACGTTATGGCCCTTTTTACCGTTTGAGGCTGGGGTGGAAACCAGCGATGGTGATCGCCGACGCGGAGTGGATTCGTACTATCATGAAGGCCCGCCCCGATGAATTTCGACGCAGAAGCAGTATTGAATCGGTGTTTCAGGAAGCCGGGTTGAACGGCGTCTTTTCTTCCGAGGGCGCCCGATGGGAGCACCAGCGAAAACTGACGGAGCCGATGTTCCAGCCGGCGCATCTGAAATATTTTTACCCGAGTCTCAGGACGATCACCGCGCGCTTATCCGAACGTTTCGCCAGGCTGGCGCAAACCGGGGAGGTGTTTTCGCTGGTGGATGAGTTTAAGCGCTATACGGTGGATGTAACGTCGTTGCTGGCCTTCGGCGAGGACATCAACATTCTCGAGCAGGGAGAAAACCCGCTGTCGCAAAGTTTACGCCGCATGTTTCCCGTCATTAATCAGCGCTGTGGTTCTCCCATTCCGCTCTGGCGCTATATCAGGAGAGAGCGGGACAAGCAGTTTGATGCCAGCCTGAGTCTGATTCGTGAACGCCTTTACGCTTTTATTGATCACCAGCGTGAACGCCTTGAGCGAAACCCGCAGCTTATCGATGCCCCTGAAAATATGCTGCAAATTATGATTAACGAGCAGAAAAAAGACGGGGCGCTGACGGATGAAGACATTCTGGCGAATGCGTTCACGTTGCTGCTGGCAGGGGAAGACACGACGGCGAATACGCTGGCCTGGATGAGTTTTCTGCTTTGCACTTCTCCTGCAGTGGAAGAACAGGTTGTCAGGGAGTGCCGTCAGGCGACGGAGGATGCGGAGGATATTTTACCGTGGCCGTTACCCCGTATGCCGGTGATCACCGCCGTGATGTATGAAGCCATGCGGCTTAAACCGGTGGCGCCGCTGCTTTATCTGGAGCCGGTTAAGGATACGGTGGTGGCTGATTTTCATATCCGCAAAGGCACCCCTCTGTTGCTGATGTTACATGCGAGCGGGTTTGAAGAGGCATTATTTCAGCAACCTCGCGATTTTATGCCTGAACGCTGGCTTGAGCGCGGGCAGGCGTCGTTTTCCGACCTTCAGCCGTTTGGCGGCGGCCCACGCATGTGCCCAGGGCGGTCGCTGGCGTTAATGGAAATCAAGCTGGGGTTTCATGCGCTATGCAGCCGGTTTCGCGTTGAGGCGCAACAGCCGGCGTCGGAGGTTATCGAGAGTTTTGCCTTCACCATGACCCCGGCCGGTTTTCGCGTCAGGCTGCATAAACGCCCGTAGACGGCGACGGGGGCGTTAACGGCAGAATAAGAAAGCCTGGCGTTACCGGGGAGGTGTTGTGGTAAACCAAGTTGAAATAATACCGAGGCTGTTGACAAACAGCCGGGTTGTCTTGTGAACGGTGAAGTCTGCCTATTCAGTGAATGGTTTCGTGCGGGATAAACGGTGTGGTTCCTCTGCTATTTCATCGCACGCACGACAAGGAGAGGTGCAAGCGCCACCTCTCCTTGACCACTGGCTGGGTGGCTAAACTGCGGCGCTACGCGCTACCTTCGGCGTTCGACTTCGCGGTTCGGGCCGCCCGTGACGTGATTACTCGCCCCATCCCTGGGGCTCGCCCTACGGGCCAGCGTAAGCGCTGTTCAAAAACGCTCCCGGCGTTTTTGTCCAACACGGCACGGGCTTTCGCGACGTCCTGTCGCTCACCCGGCGAAGTCGCTCACCTCAGCGCAGTTTTTGACGCCGGAAAGATGCTTCATCCTGTACTTAATGCGTTTGTCAGCAGTCTGAATAATACCGGCTCGTTAAGAGCCGGTATTATTCCGCCGGCGGTTTTGCCATCGGCCTGATTTCATCAACTGTATGTAGGGTACAGTGGGGAGTCGCCAGAAGCGTGCCGCTGGGCGGCTATTGTTTTCCTGACGATGATGAAAGGGGGTGTCCGGCTGCCTGAAACACAGCGAACCGGACGATGGGCGGCATGTTAGCAGTCTCAGTAAAGAAAAAATATTTACTGGCGCACAGTTTGGTGTTTAGAGCCTGTCCGCCGGTCGCCATCAGCGGCCGTTGCCTCTGCGATGACGCCAGTCGTATTTGGCGCGATACCGATAGTAACCGACGGTGCGGCTCGGCTGTCCCTGATATCGCCGCCACAACCACACCACCACGATGGCCAGCAACAGCCACGGCAGTACTTTTATCATCAGCGTAAACAGCCCCGCCACCAGCATAACGATGGCGGCGACAACCAGCGCGGCCATCACGCCTAACAACGACACGCCGGTGACCAGTAACATGATAAAAAAACCAATAACGAAGAAAATTTCCAACATGGTGTGCTCCTTAGCCGTTAAACCCCGCCGTGTGCCGAACATTCATCGTTTGACGTGCGACAAGGCGAGTGCAGGCAGAGTATTACAAGAAACATGCCAGAATCTGTCGCTGATAACGCATTGATTTATCAGCGACTATTTGAAAGGCTACTCGATGATGTTAGTCAAAAAGACCAATGGTTGGCTTTTTTTAGGCTACATGAACCTGCGCCAATGCGCGTTCCACCACCGCGGCATCGGCACCGGGTTTGTGGGCATTTTCACTCAGATAACGCCGCCACTGACGTGCGCCGGGTATGCCCTGAAACAGACCGAGCATATGACGCGTGATGTGGCCTAACGACGCGCCGCCGGAGAGTTCGCGTTCGATATACGGGTACATCGCCTGCACTACCGCTACCTGATCCGGCACCGCACGGTCGACGCCAAACAGTTCGCTGTCGACTTGCGCCAGCATACCGGGATTTTGGTAGGCTTCGCGGCCCACCATCACGCCATCCACGTGTTGCAGATGCTGCTGCGCGTCGGCCAACGTTTTGATGCCGCCGTTAATCGCCACCGTCAGCGACGGAAAATCGCGTTTAAGCTGGTAGACACGCGGATAATCCAGCGGCGGGATCTCGCGGTTTTCCTTTGGGCTCAGGCCGGAAAGCCAGGCTTTGCGGGCATGGACGATAAAGGTGTCGCAGCCACCCTGTTCGGAAACGGTGCGGATGAAATCGCACAAAAATTCGTAGCTGTCCTGATCGTCGATGCCGATACGGGTTTTCACCGTCACCGGAATGCCGACACGTTGGCGCATGGCGGCGACGCAGTCGGCCACCAGTTGCGCTTCCGCCATCAGGCAGGCACCGAAACGGCCGTTTTGCACCCGGTCTGACGGGCAACCGACGTTGAGGTTGATTTCGTCATAGCCGCGTTGTTCCGCCAGTAGCGCGCACTGCGCCAGTGCTGCCGGGTCGCTGCCGCCGAGTTGCAACGCCAGCGGATGCTCTTCGTCGCTGTAGGCCAGATAATCGCCCTTGCCGTGCAAAATCGCGCCGGTGGTCACCATCTCGGTGTACAACAACGCGTGTTGACTCAGCAACCGGTGAAAGTAGCGGCAGTGGCGGTCGGTCCAATCCAACATCGGGGCGATGGAGAATCTCTGACGGTGGGCAGGCTTGCCGGATACGGTCTCAGCGCCTGATTTCACGGGGTTTTCACTGATGGGTTTTTGAGTCATTTACGGGTGTTTCCAGACAGGTGTTGATTAAATCGTCCCCCTCGCTGCTCCGGGCGGCGGCACGCCTCTCGGTCGTTATGGCGGGTGACTGGATAAAAACGTCACGTCGGCAAAGGCGCAAAACGCTATGGCCGTACCGTCAGGGAATATACAGGCGAAGCGGTAGTATAGCGGGAATCCCATTTCTTTGGCAGACCGCGTGGTAACCGGAGAACATGCTCCGTGCCATCGCATCCTCTTACCAATGGGATGCGAGGCAGGCTCAGAGTTTCAACGCATCGATGACCATTCTCAGCGCCGGCGACACATTACGGTGGGGATAGTAGAGGTGTAATCCCGCCAGACGGTGACTGTAACGCTGTAGCACCCGGATGAGTGTCCCTTGCGCCAGATCATCGGCCACCAGTTCCTCGGGGACATACGCCAGCCCCAATCCCAACCGGGCGGCGGCGACTTCCATATAGCTGTCGGAGAGGACCCATTGCCCTTGCGGCTTGTGCTTCAACGGTTTTCCATCCTGCCAGAGTTCCCAGTGGTAAAGGCTGCCGTCGGCAAACTGATACGCAATGCAGGGGTGCACCACCAAATCCGCCGGTGTTTGCGGGAAGCCGTAATGGCGAAAGTGATCCGGCGTCGCTACCACGACCATCTCCATATCCGGTGCTATTCGCACCGCAATCATGCCTTCATCGACCTCGGCGCCTAAGCGGATCCCCGCGTCAAACCGTTCGTCAATGATGTTCACAAAACGGCTCTCGCTGATGAGCTCCAACTGAATATCCGGATAGCGCAACCTGAATGCCGCCAGTTTCGGCAGCAGTACCTTGTCGATGGCATGTTGGCTGGCATTAATGCGCACCGTGCCGGACGGGGTGTCGCGGAAATGGGCGAGGGTAGCCAGGCCCAGATCAAGCGAATCAAAGCCCGCCAGCGCGGTGCGATACAGCTGTTCTCCCGCCTGTGTTAGCGACAGTTTGCGGGTGGTACGGCTTAACAACTGCACGCCCAGACGCGCTTCCAGTTCACGTATGGCGCGGCTGACTCCCGATTGCGCCAGCCCAAGCCGGGTGGCGGCTCGGGTGAAACTGCCTTCTCGCGCCACCAGCATGAACAGGTAGAGATCGTTGTAGTTTTCTCGGTTCGCCATGGCAGTGCGCCTTTCTCTGGTGGGGGAACACGGGGCTCGCTTTCACCCCGTCGCGTGTCGAAATTCATAACATAAACGCATTAATGTTATCAAATTAACCCCTCTAATCATCACTGTATGTGCTAACTACAATGTTGCTCGTAGGCTAGAAAATCGCCAGACCACCCACCCAGACCACGAACCCATGATGTGTTTTTAAAGGAGTTTTTCCATGAATGTCCTCCCAAAGAAACTGACGGCTATCGCCTCAGCCTTGTTGTTGGGCGCGGTATTGACCGGCGCTTCTTCTATGAGCTATGCAGACAGCAGCAACCCTAACGAACCTGTTTCTATGGTGACGCAGTGGGATAAAACCTTTGCGCAAAGCAGCAAGGTTGATCACCGCAAGGTCACGTTTCAAAACCGATACGGCATTACGCTGGTCGGCGATCTCTATCTCCCGAAAGACAGAGGCGACCGCAAACTGGCGGCTATCGCCCTGAGCGGGCCGTTCGGCGCCGTGAAGGAACAGTCGAGCGGCTTGTACGCGCAAACCCTCGCCGAGCGCGGTTTTGTCACGCTGGCGTTTGACCCGTCCTACACCGGGGAAAGCGGCGGTAGCCCGCGTAATGTCGCCTCTCCCGACATCAACACCGAAGACTTCAGCGCCGCGGTCGATTTTCTCGGCCTGCAAAAAGAAGTCGACCGTAACCGTATCGGTTTGCTCGGTATCTGCGGTTGGGGGGGAATGGCGCTGAATGCGGCCGCTGCCGATACACGCGTGAAAGCAGTCGCTACCAGCGTGATGTACGACATGAGCCGTGCGATGGGCCACGGTGTTGGCGATGGCAAGGATCGCTATACCACCGCTGACCGCCGCGCCGTGTTGCAATACCTCAATGAGCAGCGCTGGAAAGATGCGGAAAGCGGCACCGTTGCTCATGCTTCTCACGATATCTATGTCGATAAAAACGGAAAAGTCACCGCTGGTGAGCGCATCTTGCCGGAAACATTACCCGCGAACCCACATCCGGTGCTCAAAGAGTTTTTCGATTACTACCGCGTGCCTCGTGGCTTCCATGAGCGCTCCGTGAACTCAACCGGTGCCTGGACAGCGACGACGCCAATCTCGTTTATGAATATGCCGTTGCTGAGCTATGCCGGCGAAATCACCATTCCGACCTTGATAGTCACCGGTGAAAACGCCCACTCGCGTTATTTTGCCGAGGGGGCTTTCAAGGCCGTTGGCAGCAAGCAGAAGGAGTTTGTGGTGGTGCCCGGCGCCAATCATGTGGACTTGTACGACAATCAGGCCGGCAAGATCCCGTTCGCCAGGTTCGAGCAGTTCTTTAAAAGCAATCTGAAGTAAGGCCGGCTCGGGGCGGCGGGGGAATTCCCGCCGCTTGGTTATCGCGTCCACCCGGTTTTGTCTGCCGTGGTGGATTCCCTTGCAGGAGTGATTCCCTTGCAGGAGTAAAAGTGATGGTTTTCTCTGCACGCAACACGATGGCGGTGTTCCTGTTGGCCATTGTCGCGCTGATTACCGTGGCGGGCGTGTTTATCCGCTCGTCTGAAGCAAGCTCCGGCGCTTTAGCCGCTGACGTGCGCTACCGTATCGATAACCCGACGGTGAAAGACACCATGAAAATCAAGATGACCCTGGCCGACCAGACGCTTATCGCCACGCTGGAAGAGAGCCCGAGTGCCAGAGATTTTTTCTCCATGCTGCCGCTGACGCTGAAGCTGGAGGACTATGCCGGCACCGAGAAGATCGCCTATCTGCCGCGAAAATTAACCACGCAAGGGGCACCCAAAGGCATCGACCCCGACGTCGGCTATCTGACGTATTACGCGCCATGGGGAAACCTGGCCATTTTCTATCGAGATTTCGGCTATTCAACCGGGCTGATCAAATTAGGGCGAATCGAGTCGGGCATGGCGCACCTGACCGCTCACCCTTCCGCAACCGTCACCGTTGAAGCCGTCAAGTGACGCCACATCCAGGGTTTTTTAGTTTCAGGTAATGTTATGACTCCTTCTCGTTTATCGCCGGATTCCTCCGGCGCTGTTGCGGCGGGCACCGGGCGGTGGTCCGCCGTTGGCGCTATGTCGCTGTGCGTGGCGTTGCTGATCGCCGCCGAGTTTATGCCTGTCAGCCTGCTGACGCCGATCGCCGACGATCTGGGCGCCAGCGACGGCATGGCGGGCCTCGCTATCTCGATTTCGGGCCTGTTTGCCGTGCCGACGAGCCTGATGATTGCCTCGCTTTGCCGCACACTGGACAGACGCCACGTGCTGATGGGGTTGGCGACGTTGATGTTGATGTCGCTGGTGGTGATTGCGCTGAGCCCCAATTTTGCGGTGCTGATGGTGGCGCGGGCATTGCTCGGCATTGTCATCGGCGGGTTTTGGGCGCTGGCCGCCGCCACGATTATGCGTCTGGTTCCGGCTGAAGCCGTCCCGAAGGCGCTGGGTATTATGTATACCGGGAACGCGGTGGCGACGGCGTTTGCTGCGCCTATCGGCAGCTATCTGGGCGGCATCATCGGCTGGCGCGGGGTATTCTGGCTGTTGGTGCCGCTGGTGGCCGCCAACCTGTTGTGGATGGCCGGCAGCGTGCCGTCTATGCGTTCGACGTCACGGCCGGAGAATCCTTTCCGGTTGATGCGGCGGCCTCATGTGCTCTTCGCCATGATGGGCGTGATGCTGACCTTCGCCGGCGCTTTTAGCGCCTTTACCTATTTTCGGCCTTTTTTGGAAACCTACACCCACGTGAGCCTGCCGCAGTTATCCTCGCTGCTGCTCGCACTGGGCCTGGCCGGTTTTGTCGGCACCACGGCAGTCAGCCTGATGTTGCGCCGGCATCTCTATCGGATGTTGCGCTGGCTGCCGCTGGTGCTGGCGGTGATGACGCTCGGTCTGCTGGCCGTCGGGCACCTTTTCTGGAGCGTGGCGCTGGTACTGGTGCTCTGGGGGACGCTGAATTCGGCGATCCCGGTCGCCTGGTCGGCCTGGATCACCCAGGGTATTGAGGATTCCCCCGACAGCGGCGGCGGATTAATTATCGCCGCGATTCAACTGGCGATTACGCTGGGTGCGGCGCTGGGCGGCTGGCTGCTGGATTCGCTCTCTATCAGCGCGACGTTTATGGGCAGCGCTCTGCTGCTGGTCGCGGCGTCGTTGGTGGTCGGAAACGGCGGGCGGCTCAAGCCCGCCTTGGTGAGCCGTTGACTGGCGCAGTATTTTCCACGATGGCGTTGCCGTCAGGTCTGAATACCGCCGGGTTAGGCGGTGTAGACATAATCATTCAGCGTGTGCAGCGGCACATGGAGCGCGTGATCGCCGGCGAATGCCGCCAGCAGATAGTCGAGTGTGGCGCGCACCCGCGGTGCCATCAACGCGCGGTGGGGGTATTGCAGCACCATTTCGTAGTTGCCCGGATCGTGCAGGTCCGGCAGCACGACCTTAAGCCGGCCTTCACGCAGCGCAGGCCAGGCGGTATGTACCCCAACCTGAGCGATCCCCAGCCCCAGACTGGCCGCCTGCACCAGCGCTTCGGGAGCGGAGAGCGTTATCGCGGCGCTATCGAGATTGAGCGACGTCTGGTTGCCTTCCCCATCGCGGAAAATCCAGGGGGAGACTTTCCCGCCCAGAAAGCGGCGCACGATAAGACGGTGCGACGGCAGATCTTGCGGGGTGGCCGGCACGCCGGCCCGTGCCAGATAGTCGGGGGAGGCGACCAGCGCCATGTTAAGACGGCAAATCGGGCGGGAGACCAGCGCCGAGTCAACGATCTGCCCGCCGCGGATCGCCAAATCGTAGCCGTCTCTGACCAGGTCAACCACCCGATCGTCGAAGTCCGCTTCGATCGTCAGGGAAGGATAGCGCACCTGTAACCCCGGCAGCACCGGCATCAGATGGTCGTGCCCGAACCCGACGCTACAGGAGAGGCGGACATGGCCGCCAATCTCGGCGCGTTGTTCCGCCAGCACATCCACTGCGGCATCCAGCGCTTCCAGCGCAATCCGAGCCTGACGCAAAAAGGCCGCACCCTCGTCGGTGAGGTTGAGCGTTCGGGTGGTTCGGTTCATCAGGCGTACCCCCAATGTCTGCTCAAGGCCGGCTACGTTCTTGCTGACGGCGGCCGAGCTGATCCCCAGCGTGCGGCCGGCGGCGGCAAAGCTGCCGGTATCCACCGCCTGTACGAAAGACACAATGGCGCGAACCCGTTGTGATATCTCCATGTCCTTTCCTTTGTGTGGTATTCACAACTCTAAGTTACCAATCAATCAACAAAAAGGCATCTTATGGTTATCAATGTTGAGCGCCATAATGTGTGCGCTGTCTCACCCGCGCCGGGTAAGCATCAGGATGTCTCGCTGAGCCTGAGCCGTCGGGTTTTTGAAGCCAGTGTTTGAACTTTTCCACAGACCTGGGCACCCCAACATGCCGGGTCGCTGACACCGACAGGAGCCGTCATCATGGCTAACGCCTATTTCATTATCAATGTCGTGATTCACCACCCGGAGGGGATGAAACCCTATCAGGAGAAAGTGGCGGAAACCTATCCCCTTTACGGCGGCAAGCTGCTGGTGTTGGGGGGAAAGCGCGACGTGCTGGAAGGCACCGGCCCGCGTGGGCTGACCG
The DNA here is from genome assembly GCF_007210685.1 of Dickeya sp. ws52. Taxonomy (NCBI): domain Bacteria; kingdom Pseudomonadati; phylum Pseudomonadota; class Gammaproteobacteria; order Enterobacterales; family Pectobacteriaceae; genus Dickeya; species Dickeya sp. ws52. Next base: position 145,582 of record NZ_SZVX01000010.1, on the reverse strand, counting down.
TCATTCTGGAGTTTCCCAGCATGGAAAAAGCCCACGCCTGGCATGAGTCACCGGAATATCAGGCCATTATCGGCTACCGGCTGGCCGCCGCAGAAAGCCATGCCTATCTGGTCGAAGGGCTGCCGTTGCCTGCCGACGCCTAAGAACCCAAACCGTTTCCCTCTCATTTATTTTTAAGGAATCAGCATGAAAACGCTGGTGATTGTCTCCCACCCGTACCCTGAACAGTCCACCGCCATCATGGCGTTACAGCAGGCCGCCGAACAGCAGAAAGATGTGGTGGTGCGTAATCTGGAAAGTCTTTATGGCAGCGACATCAGTCGCTTTGATGTGGCTGCCGAGCAGCAGGCCGCCGAGCAGGCCGACCGTATCGTCTTCCTGTTCCCTATTCACTGGTTCAACCTGACCCCGATGCTCAAAGCCTACCTCAACCAGGTATGGAGTTACGGCTGGGCGTTTGGCTCCGGTTGGAAACTCAAGGGAAAGGAGATGCAGGTGGTGGTGACCGCCGGCGCAACGGCATTCACCTATTCGGCTGACGGCATTATCAAAAGCACTATGGACGAGGTATTAACGCCGATGAAAGCCAGCGCTTATTACATCGGCATGAGCTACAACCCGCCGCTGGCGTTCTTTGAGGCGATGGGGAAAAACCAGAACGAGCTTGGCGAATTCCAGCGCGCCTTTATCGATTGTCTCCATTCGCCGTTGACCTCGCACTAAGCGATTCAACATCTCTATTTATGGTTTTTCATGCTATTTACGGTTTTTCATGCTATCGGACGGGCGCGCTTGCGCCTGTCTGCTCTTTCCAGCCGCCTGGCGGCCGTTACGGTTTACGCCTCTACGTCGATATACAGCGCATCGTAACGCCAGTATTCGTAGTCGCAGTCGATGATGCGGTCGTGCTGGTCGCGGTTAATGCGGGTGATAAACAGCGCCGGGCTGCCGGGCGCCAGCTTTAGCACCGGCGCGGCGACGCTCGGCAGCGGGGTAGGCAGCATGGTGAAACGCACCCGACCGTAGCGAATACCGTATTGCGACAGATAGTAGTTGGTGAGTGACTGAGTGAGGTCGCCGCTCAGCAGGTCCGGAAAATAGGCCGGATTGAGGTAGTGTTCCACATACAGTACTGCGCGCCCGTCGAGGCGGCGTAAACGGCGAATACAATAGATTTCCGTCCCTTCCGCCACCTCCAGATGCCGGGCGACGGCGGCGACGGCGGGTATCACGCCGGCGTCCAGCACATCGGTTTGCGCCCGGCGACCCTGCTTTTCCGCCATTTCATGAAAGTGACTTCTGTGCAGCGGATTATAGCTAAGCCGCGGCGGCGAGATGAACCAGCCGCGCCGCAACTCGCGGTAGATGATGCCCTGGGATTCCATCAACGTCAGCGCTTCGCGTAGGGTAATGCGCGTGGTGGAAAACTGCTCGCTCAGCGTCCGCTCGGACGGCAGGCGCCCGCCGGCGAACTCGCCCTGACGAATCCGCGCCGTTAATGCATCGCCAATCTGGGTGACGGCGGTGGTGGGGTGTTTTGTCATCGCCTGAAAGCCTTAACCTAGTGCAGCCTGCACCATAGCAGGGATTGCTGGTCGGGAGAACCTGTTGTCCGCGTTGGGTGACATTCGGCTGCAACGCCGTTGTCATAATGACGACATAAAAACTTCATCGCCGTGTGATGAATTGGCTTGGTTATTGCTGGACTAGACCAGAATAGCGAACATTTTCTCAATCTGGAGCATGATGATGAAAAAATTGTTGTCTTCCGTATTAATCAGCAGCGCGCTGTTTTCCTCCGTGACCCCGGCGCAGGATCTGGCGGCGCTGGAGAAGGCGGCTCGCGCCGAGGGTGAAGTGAACAGCGTCGGGATGCCGGACAGCTGGGCCAACTGGAAAGACACCTGGAGCGATCTTGCCGCCAAATACGGCCTGAAGCACAGCGATACGGACATGTCTTCGGCACAGGAAATCGCCAAATTTGCCGCCGAGAAAGAGAACGCCAGCGCGGATATCGGCGATGTGGGGATCGCTTTCGGCCCGGTGGCGGTGCAGAAAGGCGTCACCCAGCCTTACAAGCCGACGACCTGGGATCAAGTGCCGGACTGGGCGAAGGACAAAGACGGTCATTGGGCGCTGGCTTATACCGGTTCCATCGCCTTTATCGTTGATAAACAGCAGGTGAAAGAGATTCCGCGCAGTTGGGCCGATCTGCTGAAAGGCAAGTATGTGGTTACCATCGGCGACGTCGGCGCGGCGTCTCAGGCTTCCACCGGCGTGCTGGCCGCCAACTACGCGCTGGGCGGCGATGAAAAGAACCTGAAACCGGCGCTGGCGTTTTTCAGCCAGTTGGCGAAGGAAGGGCGTTTGGGGTTGACCAACCCGGCTATCGCCAATATCGAGAAAGGGGAAGTGCAGGTCGGCGTGGTATGGGACTTCAACGGCCTGAACTACCGCGACAAGATCAACAAGGATCGTTTCGACGTGCTGATCCCGTCCGATGGCTCGGTGATCTCCGGCTATACCACCATCATCAACAAATACGCCAGGCACCCGAACGCCGCTAAACTGGCGCGCGAATACATCTTCTCCGACGCCGGCCAGATCAATTTGGCACGCGGCTACGCCCGCCCGATCCGCGCTCAGTACATTACGCTGCCGGATGACGTAAAAGCCAAGCTGCTGCCGGAAGCTCAGTACCAGAGCGCCCGTCCGATCGCCGACGGCGAAGCCTGGGACAAGACCGTCAAGACGCTGCCGCGCCTGTGGCAGGAAAACGTCATTATCAATATGAAGCAGTAATTGCGGTCTGGAGTTCGGGATGAAAACGATTCTGGTCATACTGGACGGCCTCTCGTTTCAGGTGGGGCGCGAGGCGATGGGGTATCTGCAGGCGGAATGCGCCGCGGAACGCGGGCAGCTTTATCAACTGGAGTGCGAGTTGCCGTCGCTGTCGCGCCCATTGTACGAATGCATTCTCACCGGCGTCGCGCCGGTGCAAAGCGGCATCGTCCATAACGGCGTGTCCCGGCTGAGCCGCGAGCGCAGTATTTTCCACTATGCCCGCGACGCCGGGTTGACCACCGCGGCGGCGGCTTATCACTGGGTCAGCGAGTTGTATAACCGCACGCCGTTTGACGCCGCGCGGGATCGCCACACCGCCGAGCCGGCGCTGCCCATCCAGTACGGCCACTTTTACCATGACGACAGCTATCCCGACTCCCATCTGTTCGAAGACGCGGAAAGCTTGCGGCTGCGCCATCAGCCGGACTTTCTGCTGATTCACCCGATGAATATCGACGATGCCGGCCACCGCCACGGCCTGTCCACGCCGCAATACCGCAACCGGGCGCGCATGGCGGACGGTTATCTCTCCCACTGGATGCCGCGCTGGCTGGAAGAGGGCTACCAGGTGCTGGTGACGTCCGATCACGGCATGAACGATGACCGTACCCACGGCGGCATTCTGCCGGAGGAACGGCAGGTGCCGTTGTATGTGTTCGGGCGTGGCTTTTCACTGCAACCGGACGCCAACCCGCAACAGACCGAACTGTGCGGCACGGTGTGCCGACTGCTGGGGGTGAAACACGATAAACCCTGGTGCCGGGCGTTGCTCGCCGACGCCGGGATGGAGGCCGACGCGTGAGAAAAAGCTGGCTGGCGGCGCTGATTCTGCTGCCATTCTTTGTGGTGTTTTTCGCGTTCCAGATAGCGCCGCTGATCTGGATTGCGGTCAACAGTTTTTACAGCGAAACCGAGAGCGCCTGGGGGCTGGCGAACTACGTCGATATCCTGACGTCGCCGTTTTACCAGCAGGCGATCCGTTTCTCGCTGGATATTGCTTTCTGGTCCAGCCTGTACGGCCTGGTCATCGCGCTCATCGGCGGTTATTCGCTGCGCCAATTGGGCGAGGGCGGCTTGCAGCGCTTCGTGATGGCGTTTTCCAACATGACCAGCAATTTCGCCGGGGTGCCGCTGGCGTTCGCCTTTGTGATCATGCTGGGGCTGAACGGTTTTCTTACTCTGCTGCTGAAGCAGTACGGGTTGATTGACGGTTTCAACCTCTATTCGCGGGACGGCCTGATTCTGATTTACACCTATTTTCAGATCCCGCTGGGCATCCTGTTGCTCTATCCGGCTTTCGACGGCCTGCGCGACGAGTGGCAGGAGTCGGCGGCGTTGCTGGGCGCCAGCCGCTGGCGCTATTGGCGGCACATCGGCATTCCGGTGCTGACGCCGGCGCTGTTGGGCACCTTCGTGATTTTGCTGGCCAACGCGCTGGGGGCGTACGCCACGCTCTATGCGCTCACCACCGGCAACTTCAACGTGGTGCCGATTCGCATTGCGTCGCTGGTTTCCGGCGACATCACGCTCGACCCCAACCTGGGCAGCGCGCTCTCTATGCTGCTGGTACTGCTGATGGCGCTGATCACTCTGGCGCACCAGTGGTTGCTGCGCCGGAGTTATACCTATGTCTCACGATAATCAGCCTCACGATAACCTGCCGTCCGCTAACCGCCTGACCGGAGGACGTCATGTCCCGTTTTGAACAACGCTACCACCAGATGGTGGTCTGGCTGGTGCTGCTGATCCTGATGTTGCCGCTGCTGGCTACGCTGGGCTACGCGCTGGCCACCGAGTGGGGGGCGACCATTCTGCCGCGCGGCCTGACGCTGCGGTGGTTTGTGGAATTGTGGAGCGATGCACGCTTTCTGGCGTCACTCGGCCACTCGATGTTGATCTGCTTTGGCGCGTTGCTGTTTTCGCTGCTGTTGGTGTTGCCCGCCATGTTCGTGATCGCCTGGGCGTTCCCGCGGCTGGACGCGCTGATGAACGTGCTGATCCTGCTGCCGTTTTCCGTGCCGCCGGTGGTCTCTTCCGTCGGGCTGTTGCAGATGTATTCGTCCGGGCCGCTGGCGATCACCGGAACGCCGTGGATCTTGATCGGCTGCTATTTCACCATCGCGCTGCCGTTTATTTACCGCGCCATCGCCAACAACATGCAGGCGATTAATTTGCAGGAACTGCTGGATGCCGCTCACCTGCTGGGGGCCAGCACCTGGCAGGCCGCGCTGTGGGTGGTGCTGCCCAACCTGCGCAAGGGCGTGATGATCGCCGTGTTGTTGTCGTTCTCGTTTCTGATCGGCGAATTCGTGTTCGCCAATCTGCTGGCCGGCACCAACTATGAAACGTTGCAGGTCTATCTCTACAACAAACGCAACGACAGCGGGCACTTTACCAGCGCGCTGGTGATCTCCTATTTCCTGGTGGTGCTGCTGGTGACCTGGCTGTCTAACTACCTGAACCGAGGACAACGCTGATATGGCCTACCTTGACGTCAAAAATCTCAATAAACACTACGGGCCGACCCGGGTTTTTCACGATATCCATTTTTCGGCGGACGAAGGGGAATTCGTCACCCTGCTGGGGCCCAGCGGGTGCGGCAAGTCCACGCTGCTGCGCTGTCTGGCGGGGCTGACCCCGGTGGACAGCGGGCAAATCCTGCTACAGGGCACCGACATCGTGCCGTTGTCGCCGCAGAAGCGCGATATCGGCATGGTGTTCCAGAACTATGCGTTGTTTCCCAATATGACGGTGGAAGGCAACGTGGCATTCGGCCTGAAGATGCAAAAGCTGGGGGCGGAGGCGGTTCGTCAGCGTGTCGCCGACGCACTGGCGCTGGTGGAGCTGGGGGATTACGCCCGTCGTTACCCGCACCAGTTGTCCGGCGGGCAGTGTCAACGCGTGGCGCTGGCGCGCTCGCTGGTAACCCGACCTCGCTTGCTGCTGCTCGATGAACCGTTGTCGGCGTTGGATGCCCGCATCCGTCGGCATCTGCGCGAGCAAATTCGCCGCATTCAGCAGGAACTGAATCTGACGGCGATCTTCGTCACCCACGATCAGGAAGAAGCGCTGACCATGTCGGACCGTATCGTCCTGATGAACAAAGGCGAAATCGTCCAGAACGGCGATGCCGAGGCGCTGTATACCCAGCCTGCCAGCCTGTTCGCGGCCAGCTTCATCGGCAGTTACAACCTGTTGAGCCCGGAGGCGGCGATGCAACTGACCGGCGAGCGCTATGGCGGGCAGGTGGCGTTGCGGCCGGAGTCGATTTTGCTGTGCACACCGGCGCAGGGGATGCCGGGAGAAGTGCTCGGCCATAGCCTGCTGGGCAACGTAGTGCGTTACCGGGTGCGGGTGAAAGCGATCGAGCTATCGGTGGATGAACTGAACCGCTCGGTGGCGGATTTGCGCCCGGACGGCAGCCGGGTCGGGGTGCAGATTGACCTGGGCGCGCTGCGTGAGGTGGCGTAACGGGGGATTTTCTTGCCGTTTTTCTGTCACTCGAACGATATAGGGTGTGAAGATCAACTGAATGAGACGCTGGGCAGTACGTTGCCCTTCTTAAGCGTTAGTCCTTATAACGTTGTGGTTAGCCCCGGTCTGGTACTGCAATACTTTTTGGGATGGACGCGATTTTCAGGTGCTCTTGGCGGAATGTCTGATCTGTTTGCACAATTTAATCTCAGGACTGAGGTATGTTCATTGCTAACCATGACCAGGGAAATCTAGTAAATTCTCGACGTTTCAGATTGGTTATAGCCCCATCGCTGTGCAAATTGTTGGAGGAAACGGTGGCGAATACAGGGATGAGTCTGGGGAGTCTGGCTTCTATTATTAGAAAGTGCTATAAATATAGCTTATTATTTATCATCCTTAAATCATGGAATAGATATGGATAAGCGTAAGTTAATATTAAAGTCAGGGCTTTCTTTGAGAGAGATTATTTCTTTAAGAAAAAAATACCTGGAGTTTAAAAATAAAGTTTACAGAAAAGAAGAAAAAATAAAAGATATTGAATCTTTTCCGGATTATATCGCATTTGTTTCTCAGCTATGTTGGAAAGGAATGTATATGATAATTTTCTTCAGTCTTTCTTTCGCGATCTATGATTATTATATTTATGAAGAGATTGCTAGTGCAATGCAAGTCTTTTTTTTACTTTATGCAATCATGTTATTATGTGTTTTGAAAAACAATGGTGATTACTTTCATATCAAGATAGGTACAACATTCAAACTAGTAATACTCAGAGTTATATTAATATTCCATAAATAAAAAATCTTAAATATGTTGTTTTATTTTTTAGTAAATTCTCGACTTTTTAGATTGGTTTTAGCCCGTTGCTGTGCAAATTGTTGGAGGAAACGGTGGCGAATACAGGGATGAGTCTGGGATACTTGCTTTAAAATTGGTCCATCGGGAAGTTCAATGATCAGGATTGAGCTTAGATGTGATGGTAAGGGTTTAATGGAGAAAAAGGATAGTAATGACGAATAAGCGAAATTTGATCGCAAAAGCTGGACTCTCCAGGAGAGAGTTGCTTGTTCTCAAAAAAAATTATATGGCTACTAAAGAGAATCCTTACAGAAAAAATAGGAATGTAAAATCCGCAGAGTCATTGCAGGAGTATATTTTTTTAACAGCATATTCATGTTGGGACGGAATCGTGATTACCATTGCTTTATGTCTTTTTTTTGCAATAGGTGATTATCTAGAAGATCAATTTTTGATGAAAAGCTTAAAGGTTTTTTTCTTTCTTTTTATTGTAATGATGATTTTTTTTATTAAAAGTAAAAACGTATTTTTCAAGATTAGCATGAAAATGACTCTGAAATTGATGCTTCTCAGAGTCATGTTATTGTTTTATTCGATAGAATAATCCAGTGTTTGAAATATTTCATTTGTAGTAAATGAGTGCTAATTTTTACTATAGATGTAATTTCCGTCCTTGAATTCAGCGTAAACTTTTCTAGCCGAATTACCGACCATATATAGCTTCATTGCCCGGCTTGCAGCTAAGAACTTCGAGTTATAATCTTTGTTTAAAAAATAGAATAACCTATCTGTTCTGGCTTTATCAAAGCGTGTTCTGGAAACCAGACGATTAGGGTTTTCTATGAGTACGGGCATACGGAGTGATGCATATATTGTGAGCGAGATATCTCCCATACTATAAAAGAGATCTCCACGATCACTATCGTAACCAAGCGTAGATGATAGGTATCTATATATATTCCTTATTGGACCTGATAAGGACTGGTCATCGTGAATTAATGGTGATATAGCTTCGTATGTATTATTAATCCCATGTGCCATCAGCGTAACACCAAGTGATTTAAAATACTTAACATTTAGCCCATTTCCAAATTTTGTTAATTTATATCCGGAGAATGTCTGGAATCCGCCTGATACTACACCTGATGCAATTTTTGCATATTTTAGTACACCCTGATCTTCAAATATGTCGGTAACAATATATTTTATATAATCACCTGTTCTTAATCTCTGATACTCTTTTTCTGTGGATTCTCGTTCTTTTCTTATCTCTTCTAAAATAGCATTCTGATCGTTAAACTCTGATGTGGAAGAGGTGATTTTTACGCGGAGTGTATTAATGAAGTCATCTATTTCTTTAATATACTCCATACGAATGGTTTTATCTTCAATGAAAAAAGAAGATGCAAGAAGAGCGATCCTTCTCAGTCGCTCACTCTCATCATAAAATGCATATAGCAAGGCTGCTGCTGTCATATCAGTACTCTACATTATTCCATAATATATAAGAGCTGGTACGGGCAACAACGTGTTCCCATTCTATTGATGCAAATTTGAAAGAAACATTCTCTTGTGGTTGCATCTCATTATTCGTTAATGAATTGGGATAAAAAAAGCGAAGGTCCGTAATGACGGCATCACTCAGTTTAACTTTGAAATAAAGTTCATTACCACCAGATAGAGAAGTTCGGTAAAAAAGAAATTCACATTTCAGCTTTTCATTATCGTTCAATGCCTGAGCCAGAAGTGGTGTGGATTTATCTACAGGCTTCCTGATTTCTACAGGGTGTAAAGATACATTCTCTACTCTTGTTACCTGATTTATCAGTTCATAGACGAAGATTTCGTCTTCGTGTGCCGACTGGTATTTATTACCGATAGAATCTGCGGTCGAACATCCGGCAGATATAAGCCCCTGTTTCTCACCTATAAGCTTCAAATAAATAATATTTGCCATATCAATCCCTCGCTGTGTCCATGCGTTTTCACAAAATCCATCACCTTGTGAGGGTAAGATTTCTACATATTTTATCAGGGGGAATCAACAGTAAGCATTTCTTAGCCGATTAACTGGATTGAGGTTGCGAAAGCGCTTTCCTTCCGTCAAGTCTATTTTTGGGTCAGAGATTGTGCGCCAGCCAACGCTGTAACCGCGCGGGAAATTTTTCGGCGAAGGCGATTAACTGTTCGGTGAATTGCGCCGCCAAAGCCGAGGCTGGGCGGTGCAGCGGGCGGATCAGGCTGACGGTGAACGGAACGTCGAGGCTAAAACGCCGAACGACCACGCCGCTGTCGGCGTAATCCACCGCCGTCAACGGGTTAACGATGGAAACGCCGACGCCGGCGCGCACCATGGCGCATACGGAGGCGGCGCTGTGGGTTTCCACCACCATGCGTCGGGCAATGCGGCGTTCCTGAAACAGATGGTCCAGCAGTTGTCGGTAGCTGTCGGTGCTGGAGAGGCTGATAAACGGCTGGCCGCGAAAATCTTCCGGCGTCAACGTTGGTTTGCCCGCCAGCGGGTGTCCGGCCGGCAGCACGCACACTTCGTTGAGCTGCATCAGCGTTTGCCGTTCGGTGCCGGCCGGCGTGGTGGTGGTTTCGGTCAGCCCCAGATCGTGGCGCTGGGCCGACAGCCACTCCTCCAACAGCGGCGACTCCTGTGGAATGACGTGCAAATTGAGTTCGGGATAGCTTGCCAGCAGCGGCCGACAAACCGCAGGTAGCAGCGACTGCGAGAACACCGGCAGACAGGCGATGGAGAGCTGCGCCTGCCGATAGTGGCGGATATCCTCCGCCGCGCTGACGATGCGATCCAATCCGTAATAAGAGCGCTGTACTTCTTCAAACAGTTGCAGGCCCTGGGTGGTGGGATACAAACGCCCGCGCACGCGCTCGAACAGCGGCATCTGCACCAGATGTTCGAACCTTGCCAGTTCGCGGCTGACGGTGGGCTGCGAGGTGTTAAGCAGCGCCGCCGCTTCCGTCAGGTTGCCGGTGGTCATCACCGCGTGAAAAATCTCAATGTGGCGCAGGGAGACGGCGGTCATAGGCGGTTTATTCCATATCAAAAATGAATAGAGTCTGCGAAAAAAGATATTGGAATTATAGTCTGTGGGCCAGCACAATGCAGGCATCTGATAACGTCTCGGTAATATATCCATGCCACACGATCTGAATGACCTTTCTCATGCTCTGAACGCGCAAAGCCTGCGTGCGCTGCCGGAGCGCTTCGGCTGCCCGCTGTGGGCCTACGATGCCGACACCATCATTGAGCGTATCGGTCAACTGAGCCAGTTCGATACCATTCGTTTCGCGCAGAAAGCCTGTTCCAACCTGCATATTCTGGCGCTGATGCGTCAGCAGGGCGTGAAGGTGGATTCGGTGTCGCTTGGCGAAATCGAACGTGCGCTGGCGGCCGGGTTTGAGCCCGGCACCGACGCGCACGAGATTGTGTTTACCGCCGATGTGCTGGACGACGCCACGCTGCAACGGGTGCATGAGCTGAATATTCCGGTGAACGCCGGCTCCATCGACATGCTGCATCAACTGGGCGAGCGCTCGCCGGGTCACCCGGTGTGGCTGCGCATTAATCCGGGGTTTGGTCACGGCCACAGCCAGAAGACCAACACCGGCGGCGAAAACAGTAAACACGGTATCTGGTATGCCGATTTACCGCAGGCGCTGGAGGCGTTGAGCCGTTACCGCCTGAAATTGATCGGCATCCATATGCATATCGGTTCCGGTGTGGATTACCGGCATCTGGAGCAGGTATGCGATGCGATGGTGCAGCAGGTGCTGGCGGTGGGACAGGATCTGGAGGCGATCTCCGCCGGCGGCGGGTTGTCGATTCCGTACCGCCACGGTGGCGAACGTATCGATACCCAGCATTATTATGGATTGTGGAACCGGGCGCGGGAGCAAATTGCCGGGCACTTGGGGCACCCGGTGACGCTGGAAATCGAGCCAGGACGTTTTCTGGTGGCGGAATCCGGCGTGCTGGTGGCGCAGGTGCGCGTGGTGAAAGACATGGGCAGCCGCCATTTTGTGTTGGTGGACGCGGGTTTCAACGACCTGATGCGCCCGGCGATGTACGGCAGCTATCACCACATTACGCTGCTGCCGGGCGACGGGCGTGACCTGAGCCAGTCCGCGTTGCACGATACGGTGGTGGCGGGGCCGCTGTGTGAATCCGGCGATGTGTTTACCCAGCAGGCGGGGGGCGGAGTGGAAACGCTGGCGTTGCCGGCGGCGCAAGTGGGCGATTATCTGGTGTTCCATGATACCGGTGCCTACGGTGCGTCGATGTCGTCCAACTACAACAGCCGCCCGCTGATCGCCGAAGTGCTGTTTGAACAAGGTCAGCCGCGCTTGATCCGCCGTCGTCAGACGCTGGACGAACTGCTGGCGCTGGAGCGGGTGTAACCGCCCCGTGCGGATTCAGTGCGCGTAAGGCCCTTTCACCACCGATGCGCGCAGTTTCAGTTCGCCGGTAAACGGGGCGATAGGGGTGACGGGGTCGCCCTCGCACAATTTCAGCGCCTGCGAGATAGCGGCGCTGATCATCTCTTCGATCGGTAAATAGACGGTGGACAGCGCCGGGCTCAGATAAGGAGCGCTGGGGATGTCGTCAAAACCGAACAGCGATACCTCTTGCGGCAGCCGTTTGCCGGCTTCAAGCAGCGCTTTCATGGCGCCGATGCACATATCGTCGTTGCTGACGAAGAGGGCGCTGAAGCCGACGTCATGCGCCAGCAGCTCACGCACTGCCTGATAACCGCCAGGCACCAGATTGTCGCCGTTCACCACCCGCAACGGATCATAGGGTATCTGATGGTGTTCCAGCGCCTGCCGGTAACCCGCCAGACGCACGCGGGCGGTCGGCGTGTTGATGGGGCCGGTAATACAGGCGATTTCGCGGTGACCTTGCCGTACCAGATGATCGACCAACTGAAACACCGCCTGCTGTTGTTCAAACCAGACGCAGCGGTCAGGCGCCATCGGCAGATGGCGGTTAATCACCACGATCGGTACTGTGGACTGTTCCAGCAACCCCATCAACGCCGCATCGGACATATGGCGGGTATACAGCACAATGGCATCGCAACGGCGATCGGCCAGTAGCTGTACCGCCTGCTGTTCGTCTTCCGGGGTATCGTGGCCGTCGGTGACGATCAGGTGCTTGCCGCTGATTTCGGTGCGTTCCGCCGCCCGGCGCAGCAAGCGGCCAAAATAGGGACCGTCGAAATTGGACACCACCAGCCCGAGGCTGTTTGAGCTACGCTGCGCCAGCGAGCGCGCCAGAAAGTTGGGGCGATAGCCCAGCTCTTCCATCGCTTTGAACACGGCATCACGCGTACTTTGCTTCACCTGACCTGTGCCGTTCAGCACCCGTGATACCGTGGCTTTGGATACGCCGGCGTGCCTTGCCACATCAAGCATGGTCATCATCGTTAGTACCTTCCCTGTTTTCCCGAGGTCTGTCACAGCGTTGTGGTTAGTCTTGGTCACATACTAGCACACTGGAACGGTATCAGCGGGGGCCGTACGGAATATCCTCACCTTTTGCGAAGATAATCAGGCCGATGAGCGGCCGAACAGCTCCTTGCGCAGCAATACCATCTCTTGCGCCAGATCCCGACATAGCATGGCGGTCATCAGATGATCCTGCGCGTGTACCATGATCAGATTGACCGGGACTTTGCCTTCGCCTTCATCCAGCCCGATCAGCCGAGTCTGGATCAGGTGGGCCGCTTTCGCCGCCTCCTGCGAGGCCAGCAGTTGTGCGTCGGCCTGCGCCCAGTCCTGCGCTCGGGCGGCCTGAATCGCCATCATGGCGCTGGAACGGGCTTCGCCGGCGTTGATCAGCAGTTCCATCACGGTCTGTTCCATATCCAATTCCATCTCAGTGTCCTCTTGGTATGCCAAAATTGGTGTTTTTTATATTATTGGAATTCCAATATTGGCTTGTGAGAACAATGTCACAGAAAAATTATTCGTTTGTTTTATTTTTTGGTATGCCAAACGCGAGAGCGCTGAACCTGCCGTCCATCTTCCGCGCGTAACGGCCACTACAGGAGCAGTAGTTCCTGATAACAACAACCCCTGAAATGCAGGTAAATCAAAGAGGTGGAGTTATGTCATTCAAGGATCAGGCCATCGATTCACTCGGATCGTTCGCCAACCAGTTCAACAGCCTGAGATACATCATGGCGATCAAAGCCTCGTTCATCACGCTGATGCCGGTGATCATCGTGGGCGCGTTCTCTGTGTTGATCTCCAACATGGTGTTGGACCCGAAGAACGGGCTGGCGAGTTTCGCTCTGTTTTCATTTCTGGCGCCGCTCAAACCCATCATGAGCGGTATTAACTACGCCACGCTGAACTTTCTCACTATCGGCGCGGTGTTCCTGATAGGCATCGAGCTTGGGAAAATCAATGGGTCCCGTAGCCTGTTTCCCGGCTTGTTGGCGGTGATCTGTTTTATTTCCATCACGCCGACCACCATCGATATGGTGATCAACGGCCAGACGCTGCCGGTGAAAGACGTGCTGGCGCGCCAGTTCTCCGACACCAAGAGCCTGTTCCTCGGCATGTTTATCGCTATTGCGTCGGTGGAAATCTACTCGAAGCTGGAATCGGTAGACCGGTTGCGCATCAAGATGCCGGACAGCGTGCCGCCGAATGTGTCCGCGTCGTTTTCGGCGTTGATCCCGGCGATCATCACCGTGACGCTGGTGGCGACCTTCGGCTTTACCTTCCAGAAAGTGACCGGCATGTCCCTGTACGATGCCATCTACAAAGTGGTGCAGCAGCCGCTGGAATCGGTGGTGCAGAGCCTGCCGGGGTTACTGATCCTGATGTTCGTGGCGCAGCTGTTTTGGGTGATCGGCATCCACGGCAACCAGATGATCAAACCGATCCGCGAGCCGCTGCTGTTGGGGGCGATCGCGGTGAACATGACCGCGTTCGAGCAAGGGCATGAGGTGCCGAACATCATCACCATGCCGTTCTGGGATGTGTACATGAGCATCGGCGGGTCCGGGTTGACCATCGGCCTGCTGCTGGCGGTGATGATCGCCTCCAAACGCCGCGAGATGAAAGAGATCGCCAAGATCTCCTTCGGCCCCGGCGTGTTCAACATCAATGAGCCGGTGATTTTCGGGATGCCCATCATGCTCAACCCGATTCTGGCTATTCCGTTCATCATCACGCCGCTGGTGACCGGCACCATCGGTTACTTCGCCACCAGCATGGGCTTTGCCGGTAAAGCGGTGGTGATGGTGCCCTGGACTACGCCGCCGTTGATTAACGCCTGGTTGTCCACCGCCGGTTCGATGGGAGCGGTAGCGACGCAGTTGGTGTGTATCGTCGTCGCCACCCTGATTTATCTGCCGTTCGTCAAAGTGGCGTCTCGCCGTGCCGAACAGGCGCAGCGTGAAGCGGAGTCCGATGCAGCCGCACAAGCCAATGCATTGAAATAATGAATGCATTGAAATAATGGATGTAAGGGAGACTGGTAATGAGCAAGGTATCAATGACCCTTCCTGAGGGATTTATTCTGGGGGCGGCATCATCCGCCTGGCAGACCGAGGGGTGGTCGGGCAAGAAAAGCGGGCAGGATTCCTATCTGGACCTGTGGTACAAACGCGATCGTCAGGTGTGGCACAACGGCTACGGCCCGGCGGTCGCCACCGATTTCTACAACCGCTACCGCGAAGACGTGGCGTTGATGAAGCAGACCGGGCTGACGCACTTTCGTACTTCCATCAACTGGTCGCGCTTCATGCTGGACTATGAAAACGGCGTGGTGGATGAAGAGTACGCCGCTTACATCGACAATCTGATCGACGAACTGCACCGGCAAGGCATCGAACCGATGCTGTGCCTGGAACACTATGAATTGCCGGCGGTGCTGTTCGAGAAGTATCAGGGTTGGTCGTCGAAGCAGGTGGTGGAGTGGTTCGTGCAGTATGCCGACGCGGTGTTCGCCCGCTATGCCGGCAAAGTCAAACGCTGGTTCACCTTTAACGAGCCGATTGTGGTGCAGACCCGCGTCTATCTGGACGCGGTGCGCTACCCTTACCAGCAGGACAGCGGCGTCTGGATGCAGTGGAACCACCACAAGAATCTGGCGACCGCCAAAGTGGTGCAACTGTTCCGCGATAAAGGTTACCACCGCGACGGCGGCAGCATCGGGGTGATCCTCAACCCGGAAGTCACCTATCCGCGTTCCAGCGCGGCACACGATGTGGAGGCGGCGCGCCTGTATGACCTGTTCTACAACCGGGTCTTTCTCGACCCGGCGCTGAAAGGCGAGTACCCGGCGGAGCTGCTGGCGCTGCTGGAAAAGCACCAGGTGCATTGGGATTACACCGAGGAGGAACTGGCGATTATCCGCGCCAATACCGTGGACGAGGTGGGGATCAATCTCTATTACCCGCACCGGGTCAAAGCGCCCAGCCGGGCGTGGAACAGCAATACGCCGTTCCACCCGGCTTACTATTATGAGCATTTCGAGCTGCCAGGCCGCCGGATGAACAAGTCGCGCGGTTGGGAAATCAACCCCCGCATTATTTACGACATGGCGATGCGCCTGAAGGATGAGTACGGCAACGTGCCTTGGTTCGTTTCGGAAAACGGCATGGGGATTGAAAACGAAGGCCAGTTCAAAGACAGCCGCGGCGTGATACAGGATGACTACCGCATCGCGTTTATCGCCGAGCACCTTTACTGGACGCTGAAGGCGCGTGAAGACGGGGCCAACTGTCTGGGTTACATGCTGTGGGCGTTTACCGACAACGTCTCGCCGATGAACGCGTTCAAAAACCGTTACGGCCTGATTGAAATCGATCTGGAACACGACCGGCAGCGTAGAGCGAAGAAATCAGCCGGCTGGTTCCGTCAGGTACGGGACGGCGGCGTGCTGGCGTTCGAACTGGACGATGAAGATAAATAGGGGGAAAGATGAAACGGATCGTACTGGCCTGCTCGGCAGGCATGTCTACCTCGCTGGTGGTCACTAAAATGGAAAAGGAAGCGGCTGCGCGCGGTATGGAATACCAGATTTACGCCATTCCTGAACAAAACCTGCGGGATGAATTACAGACTTACGGCAATGACATCATCGCGGTGCTGCTGGGGCCGCAGGTGCGGTTCAAGCTGGCGGAAAACAAAAAGCTGACCGACGAGTATCATATTCCTATCGCCGTTATCGACCCGGTGGCTTACGGCACCCTGAACGGCGCAAAGGTACTCGATCAGGCGTTGAGTTTGGTAAACTGAGCCCTGATTGCTGTAAAACGCGGGCCGGTGAGGGAGCCAAATCCGGTTCGCGTTTAGGCTGTGGACCCTGACGAACGCCGGCATGGCGATGACGCAGGGGCCGCCGCCTGGTTCCGACCTCGCGTCGGGGCGGCAGCAGTGTTCAATTCTCGGCCGTTCAGGGTGGCATTGTGGCGAAGGTTGTGGTTCTACAAGACAGAAAGCAATACCAGGAAATAGGGTGTGACCTGCGGGAGAAAATCCAGCAGGGGGAGTACCCGGTCGGGGCGCGTCTTCCGCCGGAGCGGAATATTGCGGAAACCTACGGCGTGAGTCGCACCATCGTACGTGAAGCGCTGCTGATGCTGGAGCTGGAAGGCACGGTGGATATCCGCCAGGGGTCTGGCGTCTATGTGCTGCGCGTGCCGTCGGCGGAAGAGCCGTCCCCGAATGCGCAAAACCGCATCGGCGCGTTTGAAATGTTGCAGGCGCGTCAGTTGCTGGAAAGCAATATCGCGGCGTTTGCCGCCCGCATGGCGACCCGCAATGACATTGATATTTTGCGGCGCACGCTGGAGCAAGAGCAGGCGGCCATCGCCGCCAATGATTACCGCAGCGATTTCGATAAAATCTTTCATTTGCAGGTGGCGGGCGCCACCCAAAACCAGATGCTGCTGGAAACCGTCAGCAATATCTGGTCCTGCCGGGACGAAAGCCCTATCTGGCAGCAGCTTTACAGCCATGTCGGCAACCACGGTTATCGGCTGAAATGGCTGGCGGACCACCAGACGATACTGGCGGCACTGCGTCGTCGCGACGTCAGCGGCTCTTATCAAGCGATGTGGCAGCATCTGGAAAACGTCAAAACCACGCTGATGGAAATTTCCGACGCACAAGCGCCGGAGTTTGACGGCTACTTGTTCGATTCGGTGCCGATCTTTCAGGGAAAACTGGTCTGAGTATGGCGACGATGGAATCTAAAGCAACGATAGGATCTCCTGTCTCGATAGGTTATCTGGCGGATTACCCACATTTCGAGACGCAGGTCGTCGACTGGCTGTGGCAGGCATTTGGCGACGGGCTGAGCCGGGATTTTTTTGCCACGCTGGTGCATCACAGCATGGACAAGAACGCATTGCCGCTGACGTTCGTGGCACTGGCCGACGATCAACTGGTGGGTACGGTCGGGCTGTGGCGCTGCGATCTGATAAGCCGGCAAGATTTGACCCCCTGGCTGGCGGCGCTGTATGTGGACGAACGCTACCGCGATCGCGGTCTGGGGGCGGATCTCCAGCGTTTTGTCATCGAGTTCAGCCGCGAACGCGGTTTTGACTCTCTCTATCTCTACGCCGGTTTCAGCGGTTACTACGAACGCCACGGCTGGCGTTACATCGGCGACGCGCCCGAGTACCCCGATAAACAGGTCCGGCTGTACCACCGCGCGTTAAGGTTAATCACACCGTAAAGCCATCACCTTTAGTTAATGGGGCTCACTAATACCTGCTGCGTCTTTTTAGATAGGGCCTCTGAATTTTACGATATCTTGCTTAATTGAATCTTACTCATTCGGTCGAAGCACAAAAACAAGTCGCTATGGTGTTTGGCTTTGGAAGCAATATTCTATCCAGGATAACAACCAAAACAGCCACTTATATAGGGTCGATGATTGCAATGATATTTAACAATAGATGTCGGTTAGTAAGTGCTTGAATGCAATCTAATTGCTTGTAAATAAATGAGAAAATTGAAAAAAATAGATTTTCTTGTTAGGATGGTAAGGGGTTTTGTTGGGGGGCTTTTATGAAACTCGAAACGCGTATACGCCAGTCGATTCAACATCGTCGTGGAGTTGTGTTATCTCGTTCTGATCTCGCTCAATTGGGAAGCAAGACCCAAGTTACACATGTATTGAATGTGTTAGTGGAGAATGGTGTACTTCTTCGCCTTTCTCCAGGGATTTACGCTAAAGCCAAAAAGGAGGGGAATGATGTAAAAGCACAGGGTAGTCTCGATGTTATCATTCGTGAAGTAGCCGACAAGTTAGGCTTCCCGCTTCACCGAAAAGACTTATCCTTTGCTAAGGAAAATCCCTCTCAAGGTGAGATCATTGTTGAAGTTGATGCGCCAAGAGTTAAGCGCAAGCTTGTCATCAATGGTAATACTATTTGTTTTCGTAGTTATAGCCGTAGGTCTTGTATTAAAAATACAGCATTCAAATTGGCGAAAACACCTCCGACTAAAGGTGTTGCTCGTTACGTATCAGAGCTTGCTCGTTATTACAATGTGTCTTATTGCTACAATGCGATGGATCAATGGGCTGATGCTGTGACTCGTTTAGCTGGTGATGAAGTGGTACATGATGCCGTTGAAGATCTACTTATCGCCTTAAAACGTGCGGGAAAAATCACTAAGCAAGAAGTCGCGATATTGTCAGTTAATTACTTACGAGAACAAAAACAACGTGTTTGATCCGTTTAACGATTTTGAGCAAGCCGGTTATTTACGTAACCATTATGGTGAAAAAGACCCGGCAATTGTTCGTCAACTTGAACACACAATGTTTCGTGCTGGTTTAGATGACGCTTTAGCTTACTTAGCGGGAAGAGATGTCCTCTGTTATGAAGATTTCCTGGAGGTTCATCGGATATTATTCGAAGCATTCTATCCGTGGGCTGGTCAAGACCGTGCAATGACGGCTCCTAATTGTGCGGTATCTAAAGCCGATACGATGTTCTGCCATCCTCATGATGCGCGCTTAGCTATTGAGCAGGGCTTGCGTCTTGGACGGAATGCAGAATCGATGCGTCAGCGTCCCGGTGAAGTTATGGGTTTTTTTGCTTATGGGCATCCATTTCTTGATGGGAATGGACGTACTATGTTGATTATTCACAATGAGCTTTGTCATCGAGCAGGCTTCTCGATTGATTGGTCTAGAACCAATAAAGTGGATTATTTAACAGCCTTAAGCGCTGAAATTGAATCCCCATCAAAAGGGCTTTTGGATAACTACTTATGTCAGTTTATAGATGGCATTCGGGATAGAAAACGTTGGGGTGAATCTATAAATGGTATTCGAGGTTTAGATGGTCAGAGTATAGAAAACTGCGTTGATGGTGAATACACAGATATAGCCGTCGCTCAAAAGTATCAATCATTTAAAATGAATAGAGAACTGTGACGAAAATTTAGGTCTCATACATTAAAACCATATTCATCATAAACCTTGGGCTGGTTCTGTTTGTACAATTTGAACTTCTGTTTGTTGATCTATTTCCTTTATTCAGTTCCGGCGTAAAGTAGCGTTTCCGACCTTCGGTAATCGTCAGTATAGTAGTCACGCTCATCGAAACAGCGAATAACAGGATGGATCGTTGTCAGCAGCATCCCCCTGCAAGATAACACCGCTGTTTGTTAACCGCTCTTGATGCATCACTAACGCCCATTATTCAAACTGGCGACCGAATGCCGGCGGATTAGCGTTGGGTGGAACAGGTTGATGGCGTTGGGCAGCGGCGTGTCGTTGGCCAACGCCAGCGCGATTTGCGCCGCTTGCGTCGCCATGGCGGTAATCGGGTAGCGGATGGTGGTCAGGCGTGGGCGCAGGTAACGCGACAGCAATACATCATCGAATCCGATCAGCGACATATCCCGCGGCACCTCGATGCCGTTATCGCTCAGCACCGCCAGCGCGCCGGCCGCCATCGGGTCGTTGTAGCAGGTCAACGCAGTCACCGGGCGGCCGCGCTCCAGTAGCGTGGTCATCGCTTCCTCGCCGCCGCTTTCATCCGGCTCACCGTAGGCGATTAACTGTTCATCCAGTGCAATGTTGTGTTCGGCCAGCGCGTTCCGGTAGCCTGCCAGACGGTCATCGGCGTCGGAAATAGCGTGGTTGGAGCACAAAATGCCGATTTGGCGATGCCCCTGCAGGATCAGATGACGGGTCGCCAGCCAGGCGCCGTAGTGGTTATCCAGCGCTACGCAACGTGCTTCATACCCCGGCAGAATACGGTTAATCAGCACCATGCCCGGAATCTGTTCCATCAGTTGCGCCAGCTCTTCATCCGGCAGCATCTTGGCGTGCACCACCAACGCCGCGCAGCGATGGCGAATCAATTGTTCGATGGCCTGACGCTCTTTGTGCGCCACATGATACCCATTGCCAATCAATAGAAAGTTACCGGTACGGTAGGCTTCCTGCTCCACGGCTTTGACCATGGTGCCGAAAAACGGGTCTGACACGTCGGACACCACCAGCCCCAGTGTTTCGGTAGACTGCTGGGCCAGTGCGCGGGCGTTGGCGTTCGGATGGTATTGCAACTGCTGCATGGCCTGCAGTACGGCGCTGCGCGCTTGCTCACTGGCTTTGGGCGAATCGTTGATGACGCGTGATACGGTTGCGACCGACACGCCCGCCAGCCTGGCGACGTCCTTAATGGTGGCCATGGGGTTTCCTGTTGTTCTTAGAGCCTATCCCATTAGGGCTATTTCACTGGCCATTTTGGCCCTGGGCAGTGCTCGAAATCCTCACGTACTCTGTGTACGCTCCGGTCTCTCCGCGCTGTCCGAGTCCAAACTGGCTGCGCCAATAACGCCTACTGGGATAGGCTCTTAATGTAAAAATGGTGCGCGCAATCAAATGACTGCCTGAGTGTCACGGAATTAGGCCGTGGCCGCAAGAGGCGGGGATCGCAACTTTTACCGTCGGCGCGCCGTCATTGCTCGTCAGGCGGCAAGAGTGGCAAATGTAGCGATGTTTTTTTCTTCAACTGCACATGATGTTGGGGGCGGGGCGACGGTATTCCGGCCAGGCAATCATTGTTTTTCACGGCTTTATTACAGCCAACCCGAGAATTTTACAGTTGGTTGCACTTCGAACGTTTATCTTTCGATTCTGCGCTAGTGATTCCGGGTGACTCTCTTTAGAGTAACAAGTCCCAGAGGTATTGATGGGTGACAATCGATGTGTTCTTCACATTGAACCATTCAAATTTCACCAACCTACGCGGATGCGTAGGTTTTTTTTTGCCTGCGTTCCGGCAGGCCGGAAAATAATACGCGGGTCACAAATAAAAAAGAAACCCCGCCGCCTGTCGGTAGGCTGATTGACGCTGAATATAGCGAGTGATAATTTTTAACCATTGCATAAGGCTTGTTACCGTTCGGCGGGCAAAACATAAGTGCAGCGACAGTATGAAGTCAATCGACTTTATCGTTTGCTGTATTTAGGTTTTGCCCGTTTCTGTTTTCAGGAGAATGCGATGAAGATAACTCAGGTCCTGAATAATAATGTGGTCAGCGTGATCGATAATCAGGGGCAGGAGCTTATCTTGACCGGCTGTGGGCTTGGGTTTCATTCCCGAAATGGCCAGGATGTGGAAATAACGCGAGTAGAGAAAATATTTCGCTTGCAGGATGATGCGATTTCCACGCGCTTTAAACATTTGGCGCAGGAAGTCCCGCTGGAAATATTGCAACTGACCGCCGATATTGTGGAGATGGTAAAAACACAGTTGCCGCAAAAATTGAGTGAAGGGATTTACGTCACGCTGGCTGACCATCTCGCTTTTGCCTTGCAGTGTCAGCGCAACGGCACCGTGATCCAGAACCCGTTGCAGTGGGAAGTCCGTCACTTCTATAAGCAGGAGTTTGCCGTAGCGGAGCAGGCGCTGGCGCTGATTCGCGAGGCGTTGGGCGTCGCCCTGCCCAACGATGAAGCATGTAGTATCGCGTTGCATATCGTGAATGCCGAGCTTGGCGATAATATCGGCAATATGAAACAGATTACGCAACTGATTTATCAGGTGCAGAATATCGTCAAATATTATTTTCAGGTGTCGCTGGATGAAAACAGCGGTAATTATCATCGCTTTATTACCCACCTGAAATTCTTTTCTCAGCGCGTGATGGAAGGCACCACGCTGGATAATGACGACGGCGAGTTATTTACCATGGTGCAGCAACGCTATCAAAAAACGCTGGGCTGTGTCGAAGCCATCAATACCTTTATCAAAAAGAATTACCAACACACTATGACCAATTCGGAGAAACTGTATCTGACCATTCATATCGATAATATGATTCATCGTCTTACCCAACATCATTCGAGTCGCCGCCTTCCTGCAACTTGAAGTATTAAGGGTAATCAATCATTCCGAATAGGCTTGTTACTGGCAGCGGCGATTCGTCGGAAACGATGTGATATCCGCTGACGCAGGCAAACCCCAGAGGAACAAGGCGCCACGGTAAATACCGGGCGGTTGTTGCGGAAATCGTAAGATTTCTTTCTGGAAAGAGGAATTGCTATGTCAGTTAATTATCAGGAGATTGCCAGGAATATTGTGGCGCTTGTCGGAGGCGAGAGTAATATCCGACAGGTTTTTCATTGTATTACCCGCCTGCGTTTTTATTTGCACGAAGCGCAGCGTATCGAACGTGCTCAACTGGAAGTATTAGAGGGGGTAATCGGTATTAATGTGGCCGGCGAGCAGTTTCAGGTGATCATCGGCAATGACGTAGCGGATGTCTATCGGGCGCTGATACGACAGTATCCGCAGTTGGCGAGCCAGCCGACCGATGCCCCAGAGGCCGGGCGGCCGCGACATCCGGTCTCGGCGCTGTTGGAAGCCTTTTCCAGCATCTTCTCGCCGGTGATCCCGGCCATTGCCGGCGCCGGTATCCTCAAAGGGATCCTGTCGTTGCTGGTGGCGCTGCACTGGGTATCCAATACCCATCAAACCTACCTGATTCTCTCCGCCATTAGCGACGGTATCTTCTATTTTATGCCGCTGGTGCTGGCGTTTAGCGCGGCCCACAAGTTTGGTTGTAAC
Organism: Dickeya sp. ws52; assembly: GCF_007210685.1. Taxonomy (NCBI): domain Bacteria; kingdom Pseudomonadati; phylum Pseudomonadota; class Gammaproteobacteria; order Enterobacterales; family Pectobacteriaceae; genus Dickeya; species Dickeya sp. ws52. Next base: position 122,372 of record NZ_SZVX01000010.1, on the reverse strand, counting down.
CCCTACGTGGCGGTGGCGCTGGCGGCTACATTGTTACACCCCACGTTGATGAAGCTGTTTGCGGGCGGCGGCGAAATTGCCTTTCTCGGGCTGCCGGTGTCGCCGGTGTCCTACGCGTCGTCGGTGATCCCGATTTTGCTGGCGGTGTGGCTGATGTCTTGGGTGGAGCGCCGTATCGACCGCATTATGCCCGGCGCGCTGAAAACCATGTTCGTGCCGCTGCTGACGCTGCTGATCGTCGCGCCGATCATGCTGATCGCCATCGGGCCGCTCGGTATTCTCATCGGCAACCACCTCTCCACCGGTATCGTCTGGCTGGTGGATAACATGGGGATTCTGGCCGGGCTGATTCTCGGCGGTACGTTGTCGATGATCATCATCACCGGTATGCACTATGTGCTGATTCCGATCATGATCAACAACATCAGTAAGATGGGGTTCGATCCGTTCAAGATAATCTTTTATATCGCCAACATGGGGCAGGCGGGAGCGGCGTTCGGCGTGTTCCTGCGCGCCCGCGACAAGAAAACCAAATCGCTGGCGCTTTCCACCAGTATCACCGCCACCATGGGCATTACCGAACCGGCGATGTACGGCATCAATATCCGTTTCAAACGCCCGTTCGCCGCCGCGTTGATCGGCGGTGCCTGCGGCGGCGCGTTCGCCATGTTCTTCGGCGTAAAAACCTATGCCTTTGCCCTGAGCGGGCTGCCGGGGCTGCCTGCACTGGTGGGGCCGACCTTCCTGTACGCGCTGGCCAGTATGGCGATTTCTTTCACCACCGCAACGGTGATGACCTGCGTACTGGGGTTTGAAGAGAGCCTGGAAAAAACCGCGCTACCGAAAGAAGGGCAAATGGTGCTGCCGGCCGCGCCGGTGGCGCTGAGCGGGCATAACGAAAAACGGGTCCATAACGAAAAACTGTTTCATAACGAAAAGCTATTCCATAACGAAAAACTGTTCGCGCCGGTAGCCGGGCGAGTGATGGCGCTTGAAAGCTTAAGCGACCCGGTGTTTGCCGGAGAAGTGTTCGGCAAGGGCATCGCCATCTACCCGGAAAACGGCGAACTGTTATCGCCGGTTAACGGGCGTATCGAATCGATTTTCGACACTCACCACGCGCTGACGCTGAAAAGCGACACCGGCGCCGAGGTGCTGATCCACATCGGCATTGATACCGTCAAACTCGGTGGCCGCCACTTTATCCGTCATGCCCAGCCGGGGCAGATGGTGGAAGTCGGCGAACCGCTGGTGAGTTTCGACCTGCCGGCGCTGCTGGCGGAAGGCATCGACCCCAGCGTTATCGTGATTGTCACCAATACCGAGTGCTATGGCGAGGTGAGTCCGCTGCTGAACGGCGATGTCCACTCGCGTGATGCATTGATGAAACTGACCGCTGCGGCGGCCTGAGGGAGGGGAAGAAAACATGAGCGTATCAAAAACGTGTCCACCGGATGTCAACGCGTTTCCGCCGGATTTTCTGTGGGGCGGCGCCACCGCCGCCAACCAACTGGAGGGCGCCTGGAACGTGGGCGGCAAAGGGCTGTCGGTGTCGGATGTGTATACCTTTGACAGCCGCACGCCCAAAGAACGCTGGTTGGATCAGTGGTTGTTTATGACGCATCAGCAGGTGGCGGAAGCACAAGACCCGCACAGTCAAAAGTACTATCCGAAGCGCAAGGGCAACGGCTTTTATTACCATTACAAGGAGGATATCGCGCTGTTCGCCGAGATGGGGTTCAAATGCTTTCGCATGTCGATCGCCTGGACGCGTATTTTCCCGCGCGGCGACGAAACGGAACCAAACGAAGCCGGGCTGGCGTTTTATGACCGGGTGTTGGATGCGCTGCTGGCACATCATATTCAGCCGATCGTGTCGTTGTCTCACTACGAGATGCCGCTGTGTCTGGTCACCGAATACGGCGGCTGGCCCAACCGCAAACTGGTCGATTTTTACGTGCGTTTCGCCACTACGGTGTTCGAGCGCTATCGGCACAAGGTCAAATATTGGATGACCTTTAACGAGATCAACTGCGTCAAGCATCACCCCTACGTCAGCGTCGGGGTGATCGAGGAAGGCAACCCGCATCTGGAGCAAGACAAGTATCAGGGCGTGCACCACCAGTTCATCGCCAGCGCGCTGGCGACCAAGGCTTGTCACCAGATCATTCCCGGCTCGCAGGTCGGTTGCATGATCAGCTACCAGATCCTTTATCCCCACACCTGCCACCCGGACGATCTGCAAGCCTGCGAGGAGGCGCAGCGGGTGTCGCTGTTCTTCAGCGATGTGCAGGCACGCGGTTACTATCCGGCCTATACCGACCGTATGCTGGCGGAAAAAGGCGTGGTGCTGCAAAAAGAGCAGGGGGACGACGAGATCCTGCGCCAGTATCCGGTGGACTACGTGTCGTTCAGCTATTACATGTCCAGTACCGTCAGCGCGCATCCGGAACAACTGGAGGGCGCAACCGGTAATCTGATCACCGGCGGCATTCGCAACCCTTATCTGCCGACCAGCGAATGGGGCTGGCAAATCGACCCGAAAGGGCTGCGGCTGGCGCTCAACCAACTGTATGACCGTTATCAGAAACCGCTGTTCATTGCCGAGAACGGGCTGGGCGCGGTGGATAGCGTCAATCCGGATGGTTCAGTCGACGACGATTACCGTATCGACTACCTGCGTCAGCATGTGCAGCAAATGAAGGAAGCGCTGGCGGACGGGGTAAAACTGTTCGGCTACACCTGGTGGGGGCCTATCGACGTGGTGAGCGCCGGCACCTCGCAAATCTCCAAGCGCTACGGCTTTATTTACGTCGATCAGGACGACGACGGCCACGGCACCCAGCAGCGATCGCGTAAAAAGAGCTTCTACTGGTATCGCAAGCTGATCGCCTCCAACGGCGCCGATCTCGATTGAATCTGATGCCGGCGGCGCAGGCCGTCGGCGTTAACCGGATAAGCAAGGAGTGAGCATGGCTCGTTTCCCACACGGGTTTTTATGGGGCGGCGCGATTGCCGCCAATCAGGCGGAAGGCGCCTGGAATGAAGGCGGCAAAGGGCCGTCGATTGCCGATGTGGTGCGCGGCGGCATCGTGGCGGGCAAGCCGGATGCGGCCGTTGACCCCACGCAGTATTACCCCAGCCATGAGGCGATCGATTTTTATCATCGTTATCAGGAGGATATCGCCCTGTTCGCCGAAATGGGGTTCAAGTGCTTTCGCACCTCGATCGCCTGGTCGCGCATTTTTCCGCAAGGGGATGAGGCGCAGCCTAATGAGGCGGGGCTGCGTTTTTACGAGCAACTGTTTGATGAGTTGCTGAAGTACGGCATCCAGCCGGTGGTGACGCTGTCGCACTATGAAACGCCGCTGGCGTTGTATCAGCGCTACGGCGGCTGGCAGGATCGTCGGCTGGTGGATTTTTTCATCCGTTATTGCGACACGGTATTCCATCGTTACCGGCATAAGGTGAAATACTGGATGACATTCAACGAACTGAACAATATGAATCGTATCCCGTTCGCCACCGGTGCAATACAGCCGGCAGCGGAAGATCGGTTGCAGGCGATTTATCAGGCCAGCCACCATATGTTCGTCGCCAACGCGCGGGCAAACCGGCTCTGCCACCAGATTATCCCGGAGGCCCGCATCGGCTGCATGTTGTCGCTCAGCACCGTTTACCCGCACAGTTGCCGCCCGGAAGACGTGTTCGAAACCATGCAGATGCGGCGTCGTTCGCTGTTTTATGCCGACGTCATGATGCGCGGGCACTACCCGGCTTACAGTCAGCGCATGTGGCGCGAACACGGCATTCAACTGACGATGGAAGCAGACGATCTAACGCTGCTGGCGGCGCATCCGTCCGACTATCTTGGTTTCAGCTACTACCGTAGCGCCACGTATCAGGCCGGGATGCCGGTACTGGCGGATACCGGCGGGGTGATCGGCAAGGAAAATCCCTATCTGCAAAGCACCGACTGGGGCTGGCCGATTGACGCTAAAGGGTTGCGGCTGGTGTGTAACGAACTGGCGGATCGCTATGAAAAGCCGCTGTTTATTGTTGAAAACGGTTTCGGCGGCGTGGATACGCCGGATGCGGACGGCGCCATCAACGATGATGACCGTATCCGTTACGGGCAACAGCATCTGCACGAAGTGGCGGAGGCGCTGGCTGATGGCTGCGACATCATGGGGTATACCTGGTGGGGGCCGATTGATATCGTCAGCGCCGGCACCGGCGAGATGAAAAAACGCTACGGTTTTATCTACGTGGATAAAGACAATGACGGCCACGGCACGCTGGCGCGCCGCAGGAAAAAGAGCTTTGACTGGTACAGGCAGGTGATCGCCGGTAACGGCGAACAACTGTAATCTCCTCCCGGGGCGGGACCGTTGCCCGCCCGATCTTGCTGCATCACAGCCCCATGATTCCCGATGTTTTTTCCCCCTCCTCGGCACGTGTTCCGGCGGTGTTTTCAGCGCTAATATTGGTGCGGTTTATGGTATGGTGAACCCTTTGGCGGGACGTGGCACCTCGGTGCGCGTCATCCCGACGTCGCGGTTATGTCGGTGGTGAAAGTGAACGATCAAGGGGAACGCGCGATCATGAACAATCAGCGGCGTGTGGGTCCAAACCGGACAGAGTTACTGTTTACACATAGGGAGGTGGGATGATTTATACCTTTTTACGCTGGGTACTGAAGCAGGTATATCGCATTCAGATTACGGGTGATGAAAGCAGTTTCCGGCAATCGAAGATAGTGATTACCCCAAACCACGTTTCATTCCTTGATGGCGTGCTGATGGCGCTGTTTCTGCCGCTGCAAAGCAAGCCGGTATTCGCCGTCTATTCCAACATCGCCGACCGTTGGTTCATGCGCTGGCTGAAACCCTACATCGATTTTTTGCCGCTGGACCCGACCAAACCGTTGGCGCTCAAGCAGTTGATCCGGCTGGTGGAGCAGGGGCGACCGGTGGTGGTGTTCCCGGAAGGGCGTATCACCGTGACCGGCTCGCTGATGAAAATCTACAGCGGTGCGGCGTTCGTGGCGGCGCGTTCAGGGGCCGCCGTGATACCGGTGCGCATCGAAGGGCCGGAGTTCACCCACTTCGGCCGTCTGGGCGGGGTGTTACGCCGTCGCCTGTTTCCAGTGGTTTCTCTGCATTTTTTACCGCCGACGACGTTACCCATGCCGGTCGCGCCGTCGGCGCGTGAGCGCCGTGCCCTGGCGGGTGAGGCGCTGCACCGCATCATGATGGATGCACGCATGGCGGTGCGACCGCACCACACCTTGTATCAGGCGTTTCTGGCCGCCTGCGATCGCTACGGCTACCACTCGCCCTGTATTGAAGACATCAACCTCAAGGAAGAGAGTTATCACGGCTTGCTGAAGAAATCGCTCGGGGTAGCGCGCATTCTGCAACGTTTTACCGGCGAGCGTGAGCATGTCGGGTTGCTGTTGCCCAATGCGACCGTCACCGCCGCCGCGATTCTCGGTTCTTCGCTCGGCAGCCGGGTGCCGGCGATGCTGAACTACACCGCCGGGGTGAAAGGCATTCAGAATGCGATGACCGCGGCGCGGATCAAAACTATCGTGACGTCGCGGCAGTTTCTGGAGAAGGGCAAGCTGACCCACCTGCCGCAACAGGTGAAAGAGGCCAATTGGGTCTACCTGGAAGACCTGAAGGACACGGTTACGCTGCCGGACAAACTGTGGATTCTATTCCACCTGTTGTTCCCGACGCGCGCCATGCGCCCGCAACAGCCGGATGATGCGGCGGTGATCCTGTTCACTTCCGGCTCGGAAGGCAACCCGAAAGGGGTGGTGCATTCCCACAATAGTCTGATGGCCAACGTCGAGCAGATCCGCACCGTGGCCGATTTCACGCCGCGCGATCGTTTCATGTCGGCGTTGCCGCTGTTCCACGCCTTCGGGCTGACGGTCGGGCTGCTGACGCCGCTGATGACCGGAGCCCGCGTATTCCTCTACCCGAGCCCGCTGCATTACCGCATCGTGCCGGAGCTGGTGTATGACCGCAACTGCACGGTGCTGTTCGGCACGTCCACCTTTCTCGGGCATTATGCGCGCTTCGCTCACCCGTACGATTTCGCTCGCCTGCGCTACGTCGTGGCCGGGGCGGAAAAGCTCTCTGAACAGGTGCGGGCGGTATGGCAGGACAAATTCGGCCTTCGTATTCTGGAAGGCTACGGCGTGACCGAGTGTGCGCCGGTGGTGGCGATCAACGTCCCGATGGCCTGCAAACTGCATTCCGTCGGCCGCTTGTTGCCGGGCATTGCGTCACGGCTGATTCCGGTGCCGGGCATCCATCATGGCGGCCGTCTGCAACTGCGCGGGCCGAACGTGATGAAGGGCTACCTGCGGGTGGAAAACCCCGGCGAGCTGGAGCCACCCGCAGCGGAAAACGAGCACGGGCAGCGTGAGGCGAATTGGTACGACACCGGCGATATCGTCTTTCTTGATGAGCAGGGCTTCTGTACCATTGTCGGCCGCGTTAAACGCTTCGCCAAGCTGGCCGGGGAAATGGTGTCGCTGGAGAGCGTGGAGCAACTGGCGAACCAGGTATCGCCGCAGGCGCAACACGCCGCCAGCGCCCGCAGCGACAGCAGCAAGGGAGAGGCGCTGGTGCTGTTTACCACCGACGCGACGCTGACCCGCGACAGCCTGTTGACGCAGGCACGAGCGAGTGGCCTGCCGGAACTGGCGGTGCCGCGCGATATTCGTTACCTGAAAGAGCTGCCGTTATTGGGCAGCGGCAAACCGGACTTCGTCACGCTGCGCCAACGGGCGGAACAGCCCGCCGATGCGGCGCAAGACGCTCCGGATGCACAACCGGAGCATGATGCATGAGTCACACGACTTCTCCCTCGTCGTCACTGTTTTCCCGCGGTATGAATGCGGTGATGGTGGCGCAGTTTTTCTCCGCCTTCGGCGATAACGCGCTGCTGTTCGCCACGCTGGCGCTGGTGAAATCGCTGGCGTATCCGGACTGGAGCCAGCCTTTCCTACAGATGGGATTCGTCGCCGCCTATATCGTGCTGGCGCCGTTTGTCGGCCAGTTCGCCGACAGTTTCGCCAAAGGGCGGGTGATGATGTTTGCCAACGCCCTGAAGCTGGCCGGTGCGTTGCTGATCTGTCTGGGCGGCAACCCGTTTCTGGGTTACACGCTGGTGGGGCTGGGCGCGGCGGCCTATTCCCCGGCCAAGTACGGCATTCTGGGGGAGATCACCCGCGGCGATCAGTTGGTGAAAGCCAACGGTCTGATGGAAGCCTCCACCATCGCGGCTATTCTTATCGGGTCGGTGGTGGGCGGCGTACTGGCCGACTGGCATATCTACGGTGCGCTGGCGGTATGTGCGCTGGCTTACGGCATTGCGCTGGCGGCCAACCTGCTGATTCCGAAACTGGCGGCCGCGCGCCCCGGCGCATCCTGGCGTCCGGCGCGCATGACCCGTTCATTCTTTGACGCCTGCCGCGTACTGTGGCGCAACGGCGAAACCCGTTTCTCGCTGGTCGGTACCAGCATGTTCTGGGGCGCGGGCGTGACGCTGCGTTTCTTGCTGGTGCTGTGGGTGCCGCTGGCGCTGGGCATCAACGACAATTCGACGCCGACGCTGCTCAACGCCATGGTGGCGGTGGGGATTGTGGTCGGCGCGGCGGCGGCCGGTAAGCTGGTGACGCTGAAAACCGTGCGACGCTGCCTGCCCGCCGGGGTGCTGATCGGCGTGATGGTGGTGGTGTTCACCCTGCAACATAGCCTGATCAGCGCGTACGCCTGCCTGTTGGTGTTGGGCGCGCTGGGCGGCTTTTTTATCGTGCCGCTCAATGCGCTGTTGCAGGAGCGCGGCCGGGAAAGTGTGGGCGCCGGCAACGCCATCGCGGTGCAGAACTTAGGTGAAAACGGCGCCATGCTGTTGATGCTGGCGCTCTACTCGCTGGCTGTGAAGGTCGGCGTGCCGGTATTGGCGATTGGCGTCGGTTTCGGCGTGTTGTTTGCGCTGGCGATTGCCGGGCTGTGGGTTTGGGTGCAGGTGACTCAGTGGCGTCGTCGGCCGGAACCTACGGTCATGAATACCTCCGATAAGAGTGAATAACGGGAGAGGTGATGAGTCTGATTTGGCATGACTGGGGGGTAAAAGACCTGAACCCGTATGCGCTGTATGACATTCTGCGCCTGCGCAACCAGGTCTTTGTGGTGGAACAGCGGTGTGCTTATCAGGATTTGGACGGGCTGGATCTGGTCGATGGCAACCGCCATGTGACGGCCTGGCAAAACGGCAGGTTGATCGCCTGCGCGCGCTTGCTGGCGCCTCATGATCGGCAGGACGTGGTGACCATCGGCCGGGTAGTGGTGGCTCCCGAGGCACGAGGCCAGCGGCTCGGGCATCAGTTACTGATGCATGGGCAGGCCGCCTGTGTGCGCCATTGGCCGGGACGGGCGCAATACCTGTCTGCACAGGCGCATTTACAGCATTTCTACCAGCAATTCGGTTTTGTGGTGTGTGGCGATGGCTACGACGAGGACGGCATTCCCCACGTGCCGATGCGAACGGCGGGATAACCAGTCGCTGCCGTGGTATGCCGTCTTCCATGACGGACGGCAACCCCGCTGCCGGGCAGACGGGGTGCCGGCGTTGTCTCGTCGGTTAACTGGCGGAATGGGAAATGGTGCTGCCGAGCTTCTGAACGTCCTGACCAAATCCGCGAGCGGTGTTGCAGCCGCTCAATGCCGTCGTCATCAACAGCGTGGCAACCAGCAGGGTGATAGTTTTCATGAAGGTTTACCTTTACGTCGGGGCAAATTCCGCTCCCACTTTGTCATACTATCACCTAAGGATTCAACGTGTTGTCAGCCGGTTAACCGGGATTTTGTGCAGCGCCGCCTGCAGTGGCCCGTAGGGCGAGGACCATTAATGGGCCGGGTAAGAAAGCCAACGCACTTGCGGCTCGAAGTATGACGAGTATATAAGGTGGCTCATGCCTGATCTGTACCACTGGTTTAAAGCGCTCTGGTCAACCGTGTGTCGAAGAAAAACGGCGGCTGCCGCGAGAGATGCGCAAATTGTGTCGGCCTGTAGTTCATTATTGATGAACGCATCGACACAGGCGGCGATGATCTCCACGGATCAGGACAATAAGATCACGCTGTTCAATTCGGGCGCGGAGCGGCTATTTGGGTTTAGCGCTCAGGAGGTCATCGGTCTTGATGCCGGCACGGTGCTGCTGCGTCAGGGCGATGTCGGGCAGTTGTCGCCACAGGAACTGTTATGCTGCAACCAGACTTTTTCTGCATGGTGCTACCGAAAGAAAGAGGGCGGCATTTTCTGGGGCGAACTCAGTTTTCATGAGATTCGCCTGCCCAATGGGCATCTACTTGGTTATCTCAGCATTATTACTGATATTACCGAACGAGAGCGGTTGCAGGAGCAGCTACAACAACAGCAAAAAATGATGGATTTGCTGTTGCAGCGTGCGCCGTCGGTACTCTATACATTTCAGGTTCGCGGCGAGGACAGGCGGTTTGTTTACTGTAGCCCGGTATCGACCCGGTTATTGGGCCTGACGCCGCAGATGATGACCGCCGTGCCGTTCGGCCCCGGTCACCCGTTGCGGGAGATAATCTTGCCGGAGGATCTTGAACGCATCGTACAGCATTACAACAGCGGCAATTTTCATCGCCATAGCTGGCGCAGCGATTTTCGCATCTGCGCCGAAAACGGCGATGTCCGCTGGATCCACGCAGAAGCCAGCGCTTCCCATCCGGGTGACGGCAGCATCGTGTTTTATGGGTCGATGCTCGACATTACCGAGCTCAAACAGTCAGAGACGTTGTTGCAGGTATTAGCGCAGACGGATTCGCTGACCGGCATCGCTAATCGCCGCCATTTCGATGAGCGCTATCAGCACTTGTGGCGGCAGCATGAATCCATGCAGAGGCCGTTATCGTTGCTGATGATCGATATCGACCGCTTTAAACGCTTCAATGACAGCTATGGGCACAGTAAAGGCGACGCCTGTATCAAGTCGGTTGTGGAAACGCTGGCGGCGCAGTTACCGTCGTCAGAATGTCTGTTGGGGCGGTACGGTGGCGAAGAGTTCATCATGGTGTTGCCGGAAACGGACCACCGGCAGGCTTTGATACTGGCGGAACGCTGTCGTCAGGCGGTGGAGTCGATGGAAATCCCGCATACCAAGTCGCCGCAAGGCGTGGTAACCGTGAGTATCGGCGTCGCCGTCGCAAGGCCGGGGGAAACCGGCAGCAGCATGACGCAACTGAGTAATGACGCCGATCAGGCGCTTTATCGCGCTAAACATCAGGGGCGCAACCGGGTAGAGGCAAGCCTGTCGGCGCACTCGCCGCCGCCCTGACGGCGGCGGTCAGTGTATCCGGCACCTGTTACGCCTCCGGCAGGAATAGCTCCAGCAGCGAGTTAAGAAACAGTTTGCCGTGCTCGGTCACTTGCCAGTGTTGAGCGGTTTCCGTCAGGTAGCCTTGCGCCAGCGCCGCGTCTATCTGCGCTCTAACGGCACTTTCCGGCAGACCGGTGTAGGCGGTGAAATCAGCACGCGGTGCGGGTTCCAGTAACCGAAAACGATTCATGAAGAACTCGAACGGCCGCTCGGCTTTCTCCACTTCGCTGCGTTGTTGCAGGTAGTTGCCTTGCATATAACCGCGTGGGTGGCGGGTTTTTACCGTGCGCACGATATTGCCGTCGGCGAAGGTGAGTTTGCCGTGCGCGCCGCAGCCGATGCCCAGATAGTCGCCGAAGCGCCAGTAGTTAAGATTGTGCCGGCACTGGTAACCCGGTTTGGCATAGGCCGAGGTTTCATACTGCTGATAGCCGGCGTCGCTCAGCAACCGGTGGCCTTGTTCGAAAATATCCCACAGCGCGTCATCGTCCGGCAGCACCGGCGGCCGCGAGCCAAACAGCGTATTCGGCTCAATGGTCAACTGATACCAGGACAGGTGCGGCGGGTTGAGCGCGATCGCCTGGCGCAGGTCGTCCAGCGCCTCGTCCAGCGATTGCTCCGGCAGCCCGTGCATCAGGTCTAAATTGAAGCTGCGCAGCCCCAGAGCGGCAGCCAGAGCGGCGGCGCGTTTGGCTTCTTCCGGGCCGTGGATGCGGCCTAATCGCGTCAGCTTATCCGGGCTGAAGCTCTGCACGCCGATGGAAATCCGGTTAACCCCCGCCTGTTGGTAGCCGCTAAACCGGTCGGCCTCTACTGTACCGGGGTTGGCCTCCATGGTGATTTCCGCCTCCGGCGCCAGCGGCAATCGCGCCCGCACGCCGTCCAGCAACTGTTGCATCGCCTCGGCGCTAAGCAGGCTCGGCGTGCCGCCGCCGATAAAAATGCTGTGCAGCGGGCGGCCGCTCGCCAGCGGCAGGTCGGCGTCCAGATCCGCCAGCAGGTGCGCCACGTAGTCGTCGTGCGGCACCTCGCCTTTCAGCGCGTGGGAGTTGAAGTCGCAATAAGGGCACTTCTGCACGCACCAGGGAATATGGATGTACAGGCTGAGCGGCGGCAGATTAAGCATGTCGCAGCGCATCCAGCAACTGGCGCAGCGCCTGACCGCGGTGGGAGAGGGCATTTTTCTCTTCGCGGCTCAGTTCGGCGGCGGTTTTGCCGATCGACGGCACAAAAAACACCGGGTCGTAGCCGAAGCCGCCTTCACCGGCAGGCGTGCGGGCGATGACGCCCTGCCAACTGCCGTGGCATACCAGCGGCGTCGGGTCCTCGGCGTGGCGCAGATACACCAGCACGCAGTGGAAGCTGGCCTGACGCTGTTCGTCCGGCACGTTGTCCAGCGCCGCCAGCAGCTTGTCCAGATTCTGCTGGTCGCCGGCGTTTTCACCGGCATAGCGGGCGGAGTAAATGCCCGGCGCGCCGCCCAATGCGTCCACCGCCAGGCCTGAATCATCGGCGATGGCGGGCAGGCCGGTTTCGCGTGCGGCGTGACGTGCTTTCAGAATAGCGTTTTCGATAAAGGTCAAACCGGTTTCTTCGGCGGAGTCGACGCCGAGCGTGGTTTGCGCCACCACGTCGAGACCAAAATCCGCCAGCAGACCGGCGAGTTCACGCACTTTACCGGCGTTGCCGGTGGCTAAAACCACGTTTTGCATCTGTTGTTCCTGCAATCTGTTCAGGGTATGTATTCAGGGAATAAACTCAGGGGATGAGGCCCGCGACATCAGCCGGAATGACTTGCGGGTTGACGATTCTAATCTGTTTGTGACGCCCAAGCTCCCCTTTTTCGATGGTCACCATGCCCTTGGCGACGCGGAATTGCTTGGCAAGAAACTTGATCAGGTGGGCGTTGGCCTGGCCATCCACCGGCGGTGCGGTGATGGCGACTTTAAGCTCGTCGCCATGCAACCCGACAATCTGGTCCCGGCTGGCTTTCGGCTGAATATACAGCCGAATCACCAGCCCGTCTTCGCAGCGACTGACGGCACTCACAGCAGGAACCATAACCCCGGGAAGAAATCCATGCCGAGGTAGTTCAGCAGGTACAGCACCAGAATCACCACCATCGGTGCGAAATCCAGCCCGCCGGTCGACGGCAGAATGCGGCGCACCGGCCCCATCAGCGGCTCGGTCAACTGATGCAGCATGTAGTCCACCGGGCTGCGGCCCTGGCTGACCCAGCTCATCAGCGAGCGAATGATCACTATCCAGAACACCAGATAGCCGGCGGATTTGATCAGCGCCAGCAGCCCGACCAGCAGGTTGATGGGGCTGAGCGACAGCGAACCGACCTGGATCAGCAGCAGTAACGGGTATTTCAGCGTGGTGAGCAGAAACGCCAACAGCAGCGACGCGCTGTCGATAGGCCCCAGCGACGGAATAATACGGCGCAACGGGCCGATGATCGGCTGGGTGAGTTTCACCACGAACTGCGCCAGCGGGTTATAAAAGTCGCTGCGCGCCCACTGCATCCAGATACGCAGCAGTAACACCATCACGTACAGGTCAACCAGGGTCTTGACCAGAAAAGTCAGGGTAAGCATGAGACGGTCATTCCTTCATTGAAAGTCATTTTTCAGGCAAACAAAGTCATTTTTTCAGGCGGTCATCAGAACAGCGATTCCATTTCCTTTGCCCGGTGTACGGCGGCCTGCATAGCGTCAGCGACAGTCTGGCCCAACTGACGCTCATTGAATACGCGTAACGCTTCGGCGGTGGTGCCGCCTTTCGAGGTGACGTTCTCCCGCAAGGTGGCCAACGGGGTATCCGGGCTGGCTTCCACCAGCGCCGCTGCGCCGCTGGCGGCTTGCTGAACCAGCAACCGGGCGGTATCGGCGTCGAACCCCTGACGGATAGCTTCCTGTTGCATCGCTTCCATAAACAGGAAGAAATAGGCCGGTGCGCTGCCGGCGGCGGCAATCACGCCGTTAATGTGCGACTCCTCGGACACCCAGCACAGCTTGCCGACGCTCTGCATCAGGCCGGCGGCGAAGGCGCGATCGGTGTCGTTAACCTCGGCCGGCGCGTACAACCCGCTCATGCCGCGACCCACCAGCGACGGCGTATTCGGCATGATGCGTACGATATTGAGCGAGGCGCCCAGTAGCTGACGAAAGCGGGCGACGTTGACGCCGGCGGCGATTGATAACACCAGCTTGTTGCTGAAATCCACCTGTTGCGCCAGTCCATCACAGACCTCCGCCATCAACTGGGGTTTGACCGCCAACACCACGACGTCGGCGTCGCGGGCACAGGCGGCATTATCGCTCAGGCTGGTAATGCCATAGCGGGCGGCAAGTTGCTCCCGGTGGGTGGCGGACGGCGCGCTGACGCTGACCCGGTCGGCCGGATAACCGCCCGCCATCAAACCGGCGATGATCGCCTGCGCCATATTGCCCGCGCCGATAAAGGCTATTTTACGGTGTTCCATCAAGTTCTCGCTGTTTTCGTCAGCCCGTTAAGCTTAACGGGGGTAGTCACGTGCGCCAAAAATGGCGGTGCCGATGCGCACCATCGTGCTGCCGGCCTCAATAGCGGCCGCCATATCGTCGGTCATCCCCATCGACAGGGTATCCAAGGTGCCATAATCCGCTTTGAGTTGCAGAAAAAGTTCGGTCATTTGGCGAAATATCGCCAATTGTCGGGCGTGCTCCGTTTCCGGCGCGGGGATCGCCATCAGGCCGCGCAGCCGCAGATTCGGCAACTGAGCCACGCCGGCGGCCAGCTCCGCCAGTTCATCGGCCAAAATGCCGGATTTACTCGCTTCCCGGCTGATATTGACCTGTAGCAGCACGTTGAGCGGCGGCAGATGCGGCGGGCGCTGCTCGCTCAGGCGCTGGGCGATGCGCAACCGGTCGATGGTGTGGCACCAGTCGAAATGCTCGGCCACCAGGCGGCTCTTGTTCGACTGCAACGGCCCGATAAAGTGCCATTCCAGCGCCGTATCCGGCTGATGCGTCTGAAAATAACGCACCTTATCCACCCCTTCCTGTACATAGTTTTCGCCAAACGCCTGCTGACCGGCGGCAATCGCTTCTTCGATAGCGCTCACAGGTTTGGTTTTGCTGACTGCAAGCAGCGTAATTTCTTCCGGCGCCCGCCCGCAATACTGCGCCGCTGCTGAGATTTTCTGCCGGACGTCCTGTAAGTTTTGCCGGACTGTCGGTGTCGTGACTGTCGATATCGTCATAGTGATTCAGGAGGCCAATCAATGGATGTGAGTGAATGGGTGAACGCTAGTGTAAAACAGAACGTATCCGATCTGCACCTGTGCAGCGGTCATCCGCCGGTGTGGCGTATCGACGGGCAATTGGTGACGGATGTTACCCGGCCGCCGTTGCAGCACGCCGAGCTGGAACAGTGGTGTCAGCATTGGCTGGAGTCGGCCTGCGAACAACAGTTGCAGCAATACGGACAAACCGATTGTGCGTTAACCCTGCCGGGAGGACAACGGTTACGCGCCAATCTGTTTATGCAGCGTCACGGCTTGTCGGCCGCGCTGCGCTTGATTCCATCGCAGCAGCCTGACTTGCCGGCGCTGGGCGCGCCGCCGGTGGTAGCGGAGTTGGTCGATCGCGATGATGGCCTGATTCTGGTGACGGGGGCGACCGGCAGCGGTAAATCCACCACGCTGGCGGCGATGATCGCCGCGCTGAATCAGCGCCGGGCGCGACACATTATTACGCTGGAAGACCCGATAGAGTTTCTGCATACCAGCCGGTGTTGTCTGATCCAGCAGCGCGAAATCGGCCGTCATAGCGAGGGGTTCGCCGGCGCGTTGCGGGCCGCGTTACGTGAAGACCCGGATGTCCTGCTGCTGGGCGAGTTGCGCGACGGCGAAACCATTCGGCTGGCGCTGACGGCGGCGGAAACCGGCCATCTGGTGTTGGCGACGCTGCATACCCGGCGGGCCGTTCAAGCGGTAGACCGGCTGGTGGATGTGTTCCCCGCCGAGGAGAAAGCCTTTGTGCGGGCGCAACTGGCCGCAAGTTTGCAGGCGGTGGTGGCGCAGAAATTACTGCCGGGCGCTCAGCGCGGACGCGTGGCGTTGTTCGAGATACTGCTTGCTACGCCGGCGGTCAGCAACCTGATCCGCGAAGGCAAAACCCACCAGTTGCCCAGCCTGTTGCAAACCGGCAGCCAGGTGGGGATGCAAACCTTTGAGCAGAGTTATCGGCAGCGCTGCCGTGAAGGGGCGCTGCCGGATGATGGCGCTGACGACGCCGCATCATAACGATATTCCCTATCCCCGGCTTTTACTCTGATTTCACCACGGAGGGGTCGGTCGCGGCGAGCAGGAGTATCGTCAACTCCGGGGCAGGAACGGGGCGTGAAAACAGGAAGCCTTGCGCATAGTCGCACCCGATACGGGCGAGGGTGTCACACTGCTGTTGGGTTTCGACCCCTTCGGCTACCACCTTGAGGCCAAGGCTGTGCGCCATTGCGATAATCGCCACGCACAACTCAAACCCGACGCCATCCAGATCTTCGACGAAGGAGCGGTCTATTTTCAGGCAATCAATGTCGAATTTCCTCAGGTAGGCGAGTGATGAATAGCCGGTGCCGAAATCATCAATGGCGATTTGTATCCCGGTATCACGGAACAGGTGCAGGTTGTCGTTCACCCGCGATTCCGCATTCAGCAGCAGCCCTTCGGTGATTTCGATGATCACGGCGTTGCCCTCTAATCCGTGTTGGGCCAGCTCCTGTACCCAGGTCATTTCCGTAAAGTCTTTGCTGCGCAGTTGTACCGGCGACTGGTTGATGGCGATCTGAAAATGGGGATCGAAGATTTTGCGCCACTGCGCCAGTTGGGTAATGGCCTGCCGCGCGACCCAGTCGCCGAGCGGAACGATGAGCCCGGTATCCTCGGCAAGAGGGATAAACTCCGCCGGGCTTATCATGCCGCGGATGGGATGACGCCAGCGCACCAGCGCTTCGGCCTTGACCACTTTATTGGTGCTCAGCTCGATGATGGGTTGGTAGTAGACCTCGAACTGACCGCACTGGATTGCGGTGCGCAGGTCGTTGGTCAGGCGTAAACGGGCGCGCGCAGCCTGATGCAGGGCCGGCGTATAGTAGTTGAAGCAGTTACGCCCGGCGCTCTTGGCGGCATACATCGCCTGATCGGCATTTTTGAACAGCTCTTCCAACGTATCGCTATCGTTGGGGAAGAGGGCAATACCGATGCTGGCTGAAACCAGCATACTTTCTCCGTCGATATTGAACGGTTGCGCCAACTGTGCGAGCAGTGTTCTGGCCAGGCATCCACTATCGCCGTTTTGGTGCAGGTCGGTCAGGATAATGGCGAATTCGTCTCCCCCCAGACGGGCGATGGTATCGGCTCCTTGCACACAGTCGGTAAGGCGGTTCGACACCGCAAGCAACAGCGCATCGCCGGCACGATGTCCCAGGCTGTCGTTGACCGATTTGAAATGGTCGAGGTCTATCAACATCAGCGCCATTGGGCGGCCGCTCTGTTTGGCGTGCTCAACCGCCCGCTCAAGCTTATCCTGAAAGTGATGCCGGTTCGGCAAGGTGGTAACCGCGTCATAGTTGGCTTGCCGCCAAATCAGCGCCTCCTGCTTTTTGCGCTGGGTGATATCGGAAAATACGCCGACATAATTTATGGGGGTGCCTGCCGAGTCTTTGATCACATTGATCGTCATTTCCTTGAGGTAGTCGCTGCCGTCTTTTTTGCGATCCCACATTTCACCTACCCACACTCCGTCTTCATTTACCGTACGCCACATGGCGGTATAGAAATCGGCGTCGTGTCGGTCGGACTTGAACATGTAAGAAGGCTGCCCGACGACATCGGCCGCGCTATATCCGGTCAGGCGGGTAAAAGCCGGGTTGATGGAAATAATTTTACGGCTGGTATTGATGACGATGATGGCTTCCTGCGTGCTCTCATAGACGGCGGCGGCAATCTTCATCTGTTCGCGTGCTTTCTGGCGCTCGGTAATATCAAGGACATACACCAGTCGGTCGGCTCTGTGCCCATGCTGCGCGAAGGGGACGGATTCCGACCAAATGGTCAGGATGACGCCATCACGACGCATCACGGTCCATTCTCCGCCCAGCTTACCGCCTTCATCCAGAAACTGCCGATGGCGAGCGAGTACGGAATCACGGGCGGACTCAGGAAAAACCATGGTAAAAGAACGGCCTGCCATTTCCTCCTGGGTATAACCATAGATGGCGCCATACGCCGGATTGACGGTGACATAGTGTCCGTCGTAATTGATAACGGCGATGCCCACTGGGCAGCGGTCAAGGATGGCCTGAAACAGACTTTCTGAATTCCATGCAGAACCTGTCATCATTCACCTCATATTGATGCTGTTTTTCTGACAAGCCGAGTCTGGGCAAGCGGTTAAGGTCGCTGTTGTGCTGCCGGCCGATGAATGGCGCGCAGATTCGGGTTGTACGGTGCGTCTTGTTTTTAATTTATTATTTTTAAAGTGAATGTTGCTGTATGCATCTGAGCGGTCGGCATTATGGCGGCCGAACCGCTCGATGCGACGTTCGTTCGATTAATTTTCTTTTAGCTTAGTTTGGAGAAAGTGTCCTGACAGAGAAATTATCGACCACAGGCGACAACTTCTGAGATATCAGCGGCGAATTTGGTGAAAAAGGGTGACGGAGTTATCACCCTGATGGAGTTATCACCCTGACGCAGTTATCACCCTGACGGAGTTATCACCCTGATGAGTAGCGGACGTTACGGTTGAGCGTCGGGATAATGTACGCATTCGGGGTCGCGTTGCATGATGATGCGGCCATGGCGAATCGACAACCGGGCTTTGGCCTGACGTTGCACGGCGTCGTAGTCGTTTTCCGCTTCCAGAATCAACAGGTTAGCCGGGCGGCCGACCGCGATGCCGTAACGATCACCCAGATGCAGTGCTGTGGCGCTATTGTCGGTCACAAAATCGAGGCAACGTTGCAGATCCTGATACCCCATCATGTGGCAAATATGCAGCCCGGCGTCAAGAATGCGCAGGATGTTGCCGTTGCCGAGCGGATACCAGGGGTCCTGGATGGAGTCCTGCCCGAAACAAACGTTCATACCGGCACGGTCCAGTTCAGCGACCCGGGTAACGCCGCGGCGTTTGGGGAAGGTATCGAAGCGCCCTTGCAGATGGATGCTTTCGGTCGGGCACGACACGAAACTGATGCCGGAGCGCCGCAGCAAACGGAACAGTTTCGAGCAGTAAGCGTTGTCATACGAGCCCATCGCGACGGTATGGCTGGCGGTGACGCGCGCGCCCATTTCTCTCACCCGCGCCTCTTCCGCCAGGACTTCCAGAAAACGCGAGTTGGGGTCGTCGGTTTCGTCGCAGTGTACGTCAACCAGACAACCGGTTCGCTCTGCCAAATCCATCAGGAATTTTATCGAGCTGACGCCTTGCTCGCGGGTGTTTTCGAAATGAGGAATGCCGCCGACCACATCGGCACCGAGTGCGACGGCGCGCTCCATCAAGCGGCGGCCTTCGGGATAAGATTCGATACCTTCCTGCGGGAAGGCGACGATTTGCAGGTCGATCAGCGCCTTCGCTTCGTTTTTGACTTCCAGCATCGCTTCCAGCGCCGCCAGCGACGGATCGGTGACATCAACGTGGGTGCGAACATGCTGGATGCCGTGGTCGCGCAGCATACCGATCGCCGTCTGTGCCCGACGACGGGTATCTTCATGTGTGATGGTCGCCTTGCGCTGGCTCCAGCGCTCGATGCCTTCAAACAGCGTGCCGCTCATGTTCCATGCCGGCTCGCCTGCGGTCAGGACCGCATCCAGATGAATATGCGGCTCGACCAGCGGTGGGATAACCAGCCGCCCGGCGGCGTCGATCACGTCCGGCGTCGTCGGTGTCGGCAACATGCCGTGCTGGGCATCTATCGCCGCAATCAGGCCGTCGTGAAGTCGTAGCGTGTAGCGCCCGGGCTGACGACGTAATGCGGCGTTGATAATCTTCATCATCACTCCTGTATCACTCCTGTGAGGTCGTATTGCACCGCAACATCGCGGTTTCCTGTGTCGGTAAACCCGACTGACGCCAGAGCAGGAGCGCGACGGCGGCGCTGAGACGAAACAGCGGGTCGCCGAGGCTGCCGCCTGATAACTGTTCGATGCGTTGCAGGCGCTGATGCAAGGTATTGCGGTGGATAGCCAGCCGCTCTGCCGCTTTAATCACATTATTGTTTTCCTGTAGTACCGCATCCAGCGTTTCAATCAGCAAATAAGGCGACTTGCGGTTATTTTCCATCAGATTGCCCAGCACATTGTGCATAAAACGCGTGAGCAACGCCGGGTCGTCGACGGCGCCCAGCAATTGCAGAATACCCAATTCAGTGTAGTCGCACAGGCCTTTTTCCGGGCGCATCGTTGCGACGGCGTTCAGCGCTTGTCTGGCTTCGCTCAGCGCCTGCCGATAGTGAGCAGCCGCGCTGACCGTGCTGGACAAGCCGCCGGACAGCGTCAGCGGGGCGATATCGGCATTGACGGACTGGCGCAAGGCGGCCAGCGCCTGATGCCCTTGCCGTAACAGCGGGCTGTCTGTCGGCAGCACCATCAGCAACAGGTCGCCCAGCGTCACCAACGGCAGCGAATTAGGCTGCGCCGACAGGTACTCCTGTAACCGTTGTTGCAGGTAGCGGCGCGACCGTTGCAGGTGCGCCTCCGGGTTATCGATATGCGCCGCGGAAAACAGCGTGTCCATGCCGCACATACGCCAGGCGATCAGCCGATGCGGCTGTTCCAGCGGCCATTGCAGCCAGGTGGCGCGCTGATGAATGAGCGGCAGCTCCGACGGGTCGCCGGTCAGCAACTGGAGCAGAAAGTCGCCGCGCCAGTTATCCCGCTCGTGTTCGGTATGACCATGCCAGGTATGAAAATAAGATACGTTCCTGTAATGCGATGCCGACATGATGATCCCTCTGGTTTCGTCCCGTTAGGGGGAACGGCAATGTCTGGGAGATTCAGCAAATAGCGTGCCGGTTTTACGGTCGGTAACGCCTGAACGGGTCGTCAGAGAGGGTCGTTGGGGAATGAAGAACGTGGTTTCTGTGCAGGTTGCATCGTCCGGCATGAAAATATGGCATACCATGCCCGTTTGCTGTGCATGGTGCTGTGTGATGCACTGAAAGTGTGAACCCGCAGGAGGGGACATCAGCTGAGGGGAAAACGGCAGTGACCGGCACCGGCCACTGCCAACGCAATCGCGGTGATCAGCGTGTGTGCAGCAGCGGCGTATGATCTTCGATACGGAACATGGCCATTGCCTGCACCAACTGGCGAGATTGCTCTTCCAGCGTTTGGGTCGTATCGGTAGACGCTTTGACCAGCGAAGCATTTTGCTGCGCGACTTTGTCAATCTGGGTGAACGCGATGTTCACTTGCTCGATGCCGCGATGCTGTTCCTGAGACGCGTAAGAAATCTCTTTCATCAGGCTGGTGATGCGGTTGATCTCTTCCGCTACCTCATCCATGGTTTCACCGGCTTTGCCCGCCAGATCCAACCCTTCCGATACCCGTGACTGAGAATCCAGAATCAGGCCGCGGATCTCTTTGGCGGCCTGCGCGCTGTGCTGCGCCAGATTGCGTACTTCGCCGGCGACCACGGCGAACCCTTTACCCTGTTCGCCCGCGCGGGCGGCTTCCACCGCCGCGTTCAGCGCCAGAATGTTGGTCTGGAAGGCGATGCCGTCGATCACGCCGAGAATATCGCTGATGCGTTTGGCGCTGGCGGCAATTTCACGCATCTTTTCCACCACGTAATTGACGGATTCATTGCCGCGATCGGTGGTATCGGAAACTTGATTGGTCAACTGATGAGCCAGTTCAGCGTTGTCGGCGTTGCGCTTGACGGTTGCGCTCAGCTCTTCCAGGCTGGCGGCGGTTTGCTCCAGCGCGGCGACGGACTCTTCGGTGCGCTCCGCCAGATGACGGTTGCCGCTAAACAGTTCACGGCTGCCCTGGTCGATCATGTGGCCGGCGTCTCGTACCTGGCTGACCGAATCCAGCAATGCCGATTGCATACGTGCGATGGCATCGCTTAGCCGTCCCAGTTCATTGTCGCCCCCTTCCGTAATGCGGCGGGTCAAATCACCGGAAGCGACGTGCTCCAACTGTTCAATGGCGTGATCCAGCGGTTTGAGCAGCATGTGGCGTAATGCCAGCCAGCCCAACAGCACCAGCGACAAGGATAACAGGCAGGCAAAGCCTATCAGCATCAGCATCACTCGTTCATTGCTATTGGCCTGTTGGATATGTTGTGCGGAGAGTTGCTGGGAGTAGCTGCGGAAGTTCTGGATGGATTTATCAAATGCGTCGCTCAGTGGGGTCAGGTTGTTTTCCAGCAACGTGTAGTATTCGTCGGTGTACTGTTTTTTCAGGGAGTCCAGCATCGGTTTCAGCCCCTGATTCAGGTAGTCCTGATAACTTTTCAGCACCTGTTGCGCCAGTTTCTGCTCCTGTTCGCTGGTGGTTTCTACACTGCTGAACTGACGAATGTCCTTGTCGGATTGCTGTATATAGCTATCCAGCTTATCCGTTTCTTTTGCCCCCACGTCCAGCAACCCGATTTCTATTTTGCGTACCGCCAGCGTAGCGGAGGCTCTGGCCCGTAATGTCAGGTTATAACCGTTCATCAGCGCGCCCAGTTGATCCCCCTGAATCTGGTTGAGCGCGGTCAGGGATGCCCGGCTCTTGTTGATAGCCTGAATCCCCATGCCGCTGACCAGCAGTAATAGCAAGGTGATCACGGCCAGCAGGGTTAACAGGCCGGTACGGATGGAGAGATTTTTCAAACGCATGGTCCAATTCCTAGTCTGTGCAGAATAAAAAAATCACTGACAAAACCGATCGCCGGCTTGCCATACGCTAACATGCTTGCAAGGGTGCTTTTTCTTCAGAACATAACAGATGAAACAGCGTGTTAGGAAGCATGATTCTCTTATCTTTTGTTAACGGAAATGCATCGGCTCGGTGAATTTTCCTTTAAGAAAGATCAATGTGTACTAAATAAATTCGCCCGGCGGTAATCACTGGTTTATCATCTGCTGATAAAAAATGAACATCGTGGGCCTGGTTCTGGGCTAACGAGCGGCATTTCGGTTCCGGCCCGTGTTTTGGGGCTATCCGGCAACGTACCCGAGGTTTTTGTGCAGTTAACAAGTTTTACAGATTATGGTTTGCGAGCGCTGATTTACATGGCGTCATTGCCGGACGGCAAAATGACCAGCATCTCAGAAGTGACTGAAGTGTATGGTGTTTCACGTAACCATATGGTGAAGATCATCAATCAGCTGAGTCGTGCCGGGTTGGTGATGGCCGTGCGCGGCAAAAACGGCGGCATTCGTCTGGGGCGCGATCCGTCCACTATCCGCATTGGGGATGTGGTGCGGGAACTGGAGCCGCTCTCCCTGGTTAACTGCAGTAAGGAGTTTTGCCACATCACCCCAGCCTGTCGGCTCAAACAAGTGCTGCAGCAGGCGGTACAGAATTTCCTGACGGAACTGGATAATTATACGCTCGCCGATATGGTGGAAGAAAACCCGCCCCTCTATAAATTACTTCTGGTTGAATAAATCTGTTCAACCGCCTGCTGATGACAACGGAGGAACCGCAATGTCACAAGATCCGTTTCTGGAACGTGAAGCAGAAAAATACGAATTCCCCATTCCCAGCCGCGAATACATTCTGGAACACCTGGCAAAACGGGATACGCCCATCAGCCGTGAAGAGCTGGCGAGTGATCTGCAATTAACCAGCGATGAACAACTGGAAGGGCTGCGCCGTCGGTTGCGCGCCATGGAGCGTGACGGGCAACTGGTGTTTACCCGTCGTCAGTGCTACGCGTTGCCGGAAAAACTGGATTTATTGCGTGGTACGGTGATCGGCCATCGCGACGGCTACGGCTTTCTGCGAGTGGAAGGGCGTAAAGACGATCTTTATCTTTCCGCCGAGCAGATGAAAACGGTGATCCACGGCGATGTGGTGCTGGCCCAGCCGTTGGGTGAAGACCGCCGAGGACGTCGGGAAGGGCGCATCGTACGAGTGCTGGAACCGCGTACCAGCCAGATAGTCGGGCGTTATTTCACCGAGGCCGGGACCGGCTTCGTGGTGCCGGACGACAGCCGCCTGAGTTTTGACATTCTGATCCCGCCGGAATGTATCGCCGGTGCCCGTATGGGGTCGGTGGTGGTGGTGGAACTGACCCAGCGCGCCACCCGCCGAACCAAGGCTATCGGCAAGATCGTGGAGATCCTCGGCGACAACATGGGCACCGGGCTGGCGGTGGATATCGCGCTGCGCACCCATGAGATCCCGCATAGCTGGCCGCCCAAAGTGGAAGAGCAGGTGAGCGACCTGACCGACGAAGTGCCGGAAAACGCCAAGAAAGGCCGGGTTGACCTGCGCGCTCTGCCGCTGGTCACCATCGACGGCGAAGACGCGCGTGACTTCGACGATGCGGTGTACTGCGAGAAGAAACGCGGCGGCGGCTGGCGGCTGTGGGTGGCAATCGCCGACGTCAGCTACTACGTGCGCCCTGGCACGGCGCTGGACCACGAAGCCCGCGCGCGCGGCACCTCGGTTTACTTCCCGTCGCAGGTGGTGCCGATGCTGCCGGAAGTGTTGTCCAACGGCTTGTGCTCACTGAATCCGCAGGTGGATCGCCTGTGTATGGTGTGTGAGATGACGGTTTCCTCACAGGGGAAATTATCCGGCTACACATTCTACGAAGCGGTGATGAGTTCGCACGCTCGCCTCACCTACACCAAGGTGTGGAGCATTTTGCAAGGCGACGAGGCGCTGCGTGAGCAGTACCAGCCGCTGGTGGCGCCGCTGGAGGAACTGCACCGGATGTATAAGGTGCTGGAACATGCGCGTGAGGTGCGCGGCGGCATCGCGTTTGAAACCGAAGAAGCCAAATTTATCTTTAACGCCGAACGCCGCATCGAACGGGTGGAGGCGGTGGTGCGCAACGACGCGCACAAGTTGATCGAAGAGTGCATGATTCTGGCGAATATCTCGGCGGCGAAGTTTGTCGAGAAGAGCGAAGAGCCGGCGCTGTTCCGCGTGCATGACCAGCCCAGCGAAGACCATGTGCTGGCGCTGCGTAGCGTGCTGGGCGAGCTGGGGTTGACGCTGACAGGCGGCATGAAACCGCAGCCGAAAGATTACGCCGAACTGATGGACTCCATTGCCGACCGGCCGGATCACGAGATGCTGCAAACCATGCTGCTGCGCTCGATGAAACAGGCGGTGTATGACCCGGAAAATCGTGGTCACTTCGGCCTGGCGCTGACCTCGTACGCGCATTTCACCTCGCCTATCCGGCGTTATCCGGATTTGTCGCTGCACCGCGCCATCAAGTACTTGCTCAGCGACCGTAAAGCCCGCTGGACCCAGAGCGGCGGCTGGCACGCCGATTTCAACGAGATGCTGCAACTGGGCCAACACTGCTCGATGACTGAACGTCGTGCCGACGAAGCCACGCGTGACGTGGCCGACTGGCTGAAGTGCGACTTCATGCAGGATCACGTCGGCGAAACCTTCACCGGCATCATCTCCAGCGTCACCGGTTTTGGTTTCTTCGTACGTCTCAACGACCTGTTCATCGACGGTCTGGTGCACGTTTCTACCCTGGATAACGACTATTACCGTTACGATAATGTCGGCCAGCGCTTGATCGGTGAATCCCGCGGTCAGACCTACCGGTTGGGGGATGAAGTGGAAATTCGCGTGGAAGCGGTGCACATGGACGAACGCAAGATTGATTTTGCGCTGATCTCTTCCACCCGTAAGGTGCGTGGCGAAGGCAAGACTGCGCGCGACCGGGCGAAGAAAGGCAGCGATGCCGGCACGAAGCCGCCGCGTCGTCGCCGTACCGGGCAACGCGGCAACTTTGAGCCGGATAGCGCGTTCCGTTCCGAAGGCGGCAAGCGCCAGCCGGCCGGTAAGGATAAAGCCAAACCGAACGGCAGCGGCAAAAAGAAGGCGGCCAAATCGCAAAAGAACGCTGAAAAAACGCGTAAAATTGCAGCGGCCACCCGTGCCAAACGCGCCGACAAAAAGAAAAAGCCGACGGAGTGACGAAAATCGTCCGACCGTTGTATCTGCATCAGGGCTGCCGGAACGGCGGCCCTGTTAACCTTTTGAAGCGTATTGTTGAAGAGTATTAATGAGCGAAATTATTTACGGCATCCATGCGGTGAAAGCGCTGCTGGAACAAGACCCCCAGCGTTTTCTGGAAGTATTCATCCTGAAAGGGCGTGAAGATCGCCGCCTGCAACCGTTGATTGCCGAGCTGGAAGCCGGCGGCATCGCGGTGCAGGTCGCCAACCGCCAGTGGCTGGATGACAAGGTCGAAGGCGCGGTGCATCAGGGGATCGTCGCCCGGGTGAAAGAAGGACGGCAGTATCAGGAAAACGATCTGCCGGGGTTGCTGGCCGCGTTGGCTACCCCGTTCCTGCTGGTGCTGGATGGCGTGACCGACCCACACAATCTGGGCGCCTGCCTGCGCAGTGCCGATGCCGCCGGCGTTCATGCGGTGATCGTACCGCGCGACCGTTCCGCCCAGTTAAATGCGACCGCGAAGAAAGTCGCCTGCGGCGCGGCGGAAACCGTGCCGCTGATCCGCGTCACCAATCTGGCGCGCACCCTGCGCTTCCTACAGGAACAGAATATCTGGATCGTCGGTACGGCAGGCGAAGCGGATCACACCCTGCATCAAAGCAAGCTCACCGGCCCGCTGGCGCTGGTGATGGGCGCTGAGGGAGAAGGGATGCGTCGCCTGACCCGCGAACATTGCGATGAACTGATCAGCATTCCTATGGCGGGCAGCGTGTCGTCGTTGAACGTTTCCGTCGCTACCGGTATTTGCCTGTTCGAGGCGGTGCGTCAGCGCGCAGTGTGAAGAGGTTGCCTGAACCCATCGGGTTCAGGCAGAAAGGCCGTTGGGCGTGTTATGCCGACAACCGCGGCGTGAGCGTGTTGGAAAGTCGGAAGACGGATACTGCGTTGGAGAGCAGTTCAGCCTGCTGTTCCAGCGAGGTCGCCGCTGCGGATGACTGTTCAACCAGAACCGCGTTTTGTTGGGTGGTTTGATCCATTTCTACAATCGCATTACCTACCTGCGATATGCCGCGGTGTTGTTCATCAGACGCGACGGCGATGTCGCCCATGATGTCGTGAACCTGGGTGACCGCATGAACAATGTCTTCCATGGTTTTACCGGCATTTTCCACCAGCGACGCACCGTCATTAATTTGTGATACCGAGGTGGCGATCAGGTCCTCGATTTCATGGGCGGCTTGTGCGCTGCGCTGCGCCAGATTACGCACCTCGCCGGCCACCACGGCAAATCCGCGGCCTTGCTCCCCGGCTCGGGCAGCTTCTACTGCGGCGTTGAGCGCCAGAATATTGGTCTGAAACGCGATACTGTTGATGACGGACGTAATTTCGGCGATGCGGCGCGAGCCCTGGGCGATGTTCCCCATCGTTTGTACCGCGCTACTGACTTGTTCGCCTCCCTGACGCGCAGTCGACGAGGCATTCACGACCAGGGTATTGGCATGATGAGCATTGTCGGCATTCTGCTTCACGGTAGAGGTGAGCTGCTCCATGCTGGCCGCGGTTTGTTCTATGGCGGCGGCCTGCTGCTCGGTGCGGGAGGATAAATCGGTATTGCCCGCTACGATTTCGCCTGCCGCATGGGAAATCTGGTCGGCGCTGAGACGAATTTTATCGATCATACCGTGCAGGTTGTCGTTCATTTTTGCCATGGCGCAAATCAACTGCCCCAGTTCGTCGCGGCGTTCGCTACGTAGCCGTACCGTCAGGTCGCCTTCGGAAATGGCGCGTGTCGCCTGCAGCGCTTCGTGTAGCGGCCGGACTATCTGGCGTGAAATCACGATGGCGGCGGTCAGACCGAGTATCACGGCCACCAGCGTAATGATGGCCAGTTGGACGTCGCTGCTGGAGATATTCTGGGCGGCCCGCGTTTCTTCGGTGAAATAGAGTTGGTTGATGCTCTCCTGCAGCGTCGCCATTTGGGCATTAAGATCGCTCAGCACCTGCTGGCTGGCGTCGGGCTTCAGCACCTGCTTACGCTGGCTGGTGTAGGCTTCCAGCATGGTGCGGACTTGTCGAATACCGCTTTCGTCTTCCTCCGGCCAGGCATTGGCGCGGATTTCCTGCAGGAGAGCCGTCAACTCCTGGCTGATGGTGTTGATGGCGGTATCATGCTGTTCCAGATATTGCGCTTTACGTTCTAGCGCATAGCCAAAGTTGGCTTCTCGCGCGACGACGGTTTTGTCATACATTGAGCCCAGGCGGCTAATGCGTTTCAGGGATTGATCGCTGTTGTGTAAACCGGAAAAGCCGACTAATGACAAGGTAATACCGATTAGTAGCAATAACCCGAATCCCAGCAACAGCTTACGCGTGACTGGCAGGTTTTTTAATGACAGGTGATGTAGCATAAATCTACTTCCTTCCGTATTCGTTGTTGTCCTGAAGTGTTGTCTTCTTTAATTGACGGTCTGTCCGGCCTATACCCGTCATATTTTAAGTTACAGGCGCATTGGCGGCCCGGTCACGTACTGGAGTAAGCTTCCAGGGATTCGCTTTCCTGCAACTTGAATTACTTAGGATACAGATAAAACATGACCAAAACGTCGGGCCAGTGACGGCGCCGGATATCCCCTGGGTGAGGCGCCGTATGCTAACCAAACATCGGCATTTTATCGGCTTTGGCGGGGGAACGTTTATATCGGCGTTGGAAAAACAGGAAGTTTTATCCTGGTCGGATGTCGGGTACGTTATGTCGATCACGCTATAGGCCGACAACAGAGATAACCCCGCGGTCGGCATCTATACCCGTCATACTTCAAGTTGCAGGTGCGTTGGCTTTATTACTCGGCCCCTCCCTGGGCCTCGCCCTACGGGCCGCAGCAAGCTGCGTTCAAATCTGCTCCCGGCAGATTTGTCGCTCACCCCAGTCACTTACTTGAGTAAGCTCCTAGGGATGAAATGAGAGACATCCTGTCTCTCACCAGAGGCCAGCCGTTGGCTGGTCAAATTCGTTCCCGACGAATTTGTCACTCAGTTGCCGTCTTCCTGCAACTCGAATTATTTTGGGTATATATATTAAGGAAGGGGTTACTTTTTCAGGGCGGCGATTTTCTGCTCTACGGCAGCGCACCAGAGTACCGAATTGCGTGACGGCCAGGACGAGGCGGGCAATTGGCTTTCCACCGCCTGCTGCCAGACTGGTGAGCCTATGTCGACATTACCCAACTGCTCGCGCGTATTGACCAGCGATTCTATCCAGTTATTCCATTCCGGACTGCGGCACGGGTATTGCGAAGCCAGTAAGGCGCCGCTAAAGCTGCTTGTCAGCAGTAACAAGGCGATGGCGGCAATGTTTGTTTTCATCCTTCTTATCCTCTCACTCTTTCTTGGGGACGCTGATTTTGCTCAATCAGTTTATGGGTGGGGTGCGGCCGGTAACGGACGATAAAAGACGGCATAGCCGCGCCAGCTGTCCTGTCGCACATGTTCCTCTTCGTTCAGGCTGACTACACGGTAGTACGGCGCGCCCTGTGCATCAGCCTGACGTTGTATTTCCCGTACGGCATCATCCAGGCTGCCGCGGACATTGACCGAAACAGCCCCTGTTTTTTCCAGCAGATAGCTCTGTTCTCTGGAGACTTCAACGGATTGTTCAGCGGGCGGCGGCGGCTGCATCGGCTTGCCGGCCAGTAAGCGACAACCGGCGAGCGGCATTGACAGTACCGCGACTACGAATGCCCGGTGCAAAGGCATCAGGTTAAGTAGCCATGATGGGCGAGTCATAACGTGACGTTCCATTTAATCCGGTGCAACCCGAATGGGTGGTTAACGTGAATCAGGCGTAATGCTTTGATAGTGTAGCGCCTTGATGCAGACAGGGATACCACAGGCGTGTAAAGGAATACGTCTCGAAATGGCCTTCGCCGGAATAGCGAAGGCCGTGAAGGGATCAGTGCTGGATGCGGAACACGCTGACCACATCGCTCAGATGGTGGCCTTTTTCGCGTAATCCCTGCGCGGTGCTTTCCGAGTTTTGCACCAGCGAGGCATTTTGGTTGATGGCTTGCCCGATCTGGTTGATCGCCACATTCACCTGTTCGATTCCCAGAGCCTGCTCATGCGAAGCGATATCAATGTCATTGATAATGGTGCTGACCTGCTGGATACGTTGCAGCAAGTCATCCATCGCCGTGCGGGTTTTTTCCGAGAAATGGTAGCCGGTTTCGACCTGATGCAGCGATTCGGCGATCAGTTCTTCGATTTCTTTTACCGCAGAAGAACTGCGCTGAGCCAGCGAGCGGACTTCGGCGGCGACGACGGCAAAACCTTTGCCGTGTTCGCCCGCGCGCGAGGCTTCCACCGCCGCGTTGAGCGCCAGGATGTTGGTCTGAAAGGCGATCGACTGGATGGTGGTGGTGATGTCGGCGATTTTCTGCGACGAACGCTTAATTTCGCCCATAGTTTCCACTGAATCCGTCACCGTCTTGCTGCCGTTCTGCGCGGCGCTGGCGCTTTCTGCCGCCAGCCCTTTGGCGGTGGAAACATTGTCGGCATTCTGTTTTACCGTCGAGGCCAGTTGTTCCATGGTCGCAGACGTTTCTTCCACGCTGCTGGCCTGGCGGGAAATCTGCTCGCTGATGTTGCCGCTGTCTTCGGCCAGCGCATCAGTGCCGATGGCGATCTCCTCGGCGGCATCGCGTACCTGAGAGACTAATCGCGTCAGGCCGTGGCCCATACCGTTGATGGCATCAACCAGGCGGCCGACTTCATCCTGGCTCTCGGTGGTGAGGGTAGCTTGTAGGTTACCGGCGGCGAATTGTTCCGCCACTTTTACTACTTCATCCAGAGGGCG
Source organism: Dickeya sp. ws52 (assembly GCF_007210685.1). Taxonomy (NCBI): domain Bacteria; kingdom Pseudomonadati; phylum Pseudomonadota; class Gammaproteobacteria; order Enterobacterales; family Pectobacteriaceae; genus Dickeya; species Dickeya sp. ws52. The sequence continues at coordinate 91,952 of NZ_SZVX01000010.1, read as the reverse complement.
AGTCAGCCAGCGGCGGGTGAGATAGACGAAGAACGCGGCAAACAGCGCCACCAGTGCGATACCGCCGCCGAGGAACAGATTACGGATAGTGTTGATTTCCGCCAGCAAACTGGCCTTGCTGATGGTGCCGACCACCACCCACTTCCATTGCGGTACGCTGCGGTACACCATCACCTGCGTGCGGTCATCGCCGCTCAGACTGTTGTCGTCGTACTCCAACTGGCCGTTGTCGTTTTTCAGTACCTGTTGCAGTACATCGCCGGACCAGTCTGGCTTCTGCCCGGATAGTGTCGGATGAACCAGATAAGTGCCTGCCGTCGTACCGGCCTTACTGAGCGCAATAAAATGGCCGCCATCGCCGATGCGTTTGTCCAGAATGCGTTTTTGCATTTGGGCGAATTCTTTGCTGATATCAATGCCGACGAACAGAATGGCGATGACGTTGCCGCTGGCATCGGTAACCGGTTTGTACTGGGTGATATATTGTTTGCCGAACAGCACGGCCAGACCGCTAAACGATTTGTTGGCGGATACGGGAGCAAAGGCCGGGCTGGCGCGATCGAGTTTGGTGCCGATGGCGCGTGAACCGTCTTCTTTTTTTAGCGACGTGGTGATACGCACGAAATCGTCGCCGTCACGCACGAAAATGGTGGAAATGGCGCCGGTGCGGCTGAGAAAGTCGTCGGTAACGGCGGTGTTCATGTTAAGAACGGTATCGCCGGATTTGAGTGCCGGCGCGGTTGTGCCGCTGATAGGTAACCGTGCCTGATTATCCACGGTAAAACGAGAAGGAAGAAAGCTGGCAAACAGATTGGTATAGCTGTCGACGCTGGCCTGTAGGCTATCGTCGTACATGGCTATCATATCGGTAATACCTGTAACCTGACTTTCCATGTCATGCATTGTCAATGATTCCAGTTTCTCACCGGCCGAGCGTGTCAGACTGAGGCTGAATGTAATAAACAGCACAGCCACACTCAGGGAGGCAATGACTGAAAGTTTGACACCGAGGCTCCAGCGTCTAAAAGCAAGCTGCATGATAATTCTCTTTATTGTGGAACGTTGTTGGGAGTGACTACTGCCGTTAACGGCAAAAAAGTGCGAAATTTTACACTAATTGGTACTTTTGTAACTAATTTGATCAAGATCATTGCGATCTGTTTTTCTGTGTGCAGTCGTTGTTGCTGTTCAAATGTTATACGAAATAATTGTAGGTGTTTTTTACGGTTTTACCTGTCAATCAACAAAGAAAAGGAGGCGGGAATGATAGAGATGGGAAATGAGGATATAGCGGGAGTCGAGGTGTTACATGCCTTTCCTGCCGGCAGCGGAACACGACCCTTGCCCACCATTTTCTTCTTTCATGGCTACACCTCCTCCAAAGAGGTTTACTCGTATTTTGCGTATGCGCTGGCGAAGGCCGGTTTTCGGGTTATTGCACCGGATGCACTGATGCACGGCGCACGCTTTGACGGCGATGAGGCGCAGCGCTGGCGCGGCTTCTGGGACATTTTGCTTAATAATGTTCAGGAGCTGCCCGTCTATCTGGCATGGTGCCGTGAGCGGGGATTGATTGATGAAGACCGGGTCGGGATTTGCGGTGCATCGATGGGCGGTATGACGGCACTGGCGGCGATGACGCAATACCCCTGGCTGCGCTCGGTGGCTTGCTTTATGGGCGCCGGCTATTTCTCGTCGTTGTCGCAGACGCTGTTTCCACCGGTTACGCCGGATGAACCGGGGGCGCAGGCGCAGTTGCAGGCGTTGGCGGCACGCGTGGCGCCTTATGATGTGGGCCATCAGTTAGATAAGGTGTCTGACCGGCCGCTACTGCTCTGGCATGGCCTGGCTGATGAACTGGTCCCGGCATCGCAGAGCGAACGGTTGTACCGGGAACTGACGGCGCGTCAGCGCCATCAACACCTAACCTACCTGACCGAAGCCGGTATCGGCCACAAAATTACCCCGACCGCCCTGCAGGCCGGCGCGGATTTCTTCTTGCGCTCGCTCTGATTCTCCCGCATTCGGCCTGGCCTCAATCAGCCGTCATCTTGCCTGTTTCCGTTCCCCCGAACGGAAACAGCGATTTGGCTTGTTTTCCCATGAAGTGCTCATTATAATTACGCGTCATTTTTTTCAGCCGTACACACAACACGTTCCTTGCTTCCATGGGCCGCGGCTGACCCTGACAGGAGGCTGAATAATCCGTAAGGAGCAATTCGATGCGTCATTACGAAATCGTTTTTATGGTTCATCCTGACCAGAGCGAACAGGTTCCAGGTATGATCGAGCGTTACACCGGTGCTATCACAGCAGCGGAAGGCAAGATCCACCGTCTGGAAGACTGGGGCCGCCGTCAGCTGGCTTACCCGATCAACAAACTGCACAAAGCTCACTACGTTCTGCTGAACGTTGAAGCGCCGCAGGAAGTGATCGATGAGCTGGAAACTAACTTCCGCTTCAACGACGCCGTTATCCGCAGCATGGTTATGCGCGTTAAGCACGCGGTAACCGAAGCATCTCCGATGGTGAAAGCGAAAGACGAACGCCGTGAGCGTCGTGACGAATACGCTGAAGCTGATGATGATGCTGAAGTTGGGGATTCTGAAGAGTAATTGTTGTGGTGACGGTCAATCGGCTGGAGCTGTCTGGCACCGTGTGCAAGACGCCCATTCGAAAAGTCAGTCCGTCAGGTATTCCGCATTGTCAGTTTGTGCTTGAGCACCGCTCAATGCAGGAAGAAGCCGGACTCCGCCGACAAGCATGGTGCCGTATGCCCGTGATTGTTAGTGGACACCCGTCACAAGCATTTACCCACAGTATAACGGTCGGTATGCAACTCAGGGTTCAGGGGTTCATCAGTTGCCACCAAGGGCGCAATGGCCTCAGTAAGTTGGTGCTGCATGCCGAGCAGATTGAATTGATTGATTCTGGAGACTAGCCAAATGGCACGTTATTTCCGTCGTCGCAAGTTCTGCCGTTTCACCGCGGAAGGCGTTCAAGAGATTGACTATAAAGACATCGCAACGCTGAAAAACTACATCACCGAAAGTGGTAAAATTGTACCGAGCCGCATCACCGGCACCCGTGCAAAATACCAGCGTCAACTGGCCCGCGCTATCAAGCGTGCGCGCTACCTGTCTTTGTTGCCGTACACTGATCGTCATCAGTAATCGGCCACTGTCCATTAACGAGACTTTGAGAGGATAAGGTAATGCAAGTTATTCTGCTGGATAAAGTAGCAAACCTGGGCAGCCTGGGTGATCAGGTTAACGTTAAAGCGGGCTATGCTCGTAACTTCCTGGTTCCGCAGGGCAAAGCTGTGCCGGCAACCAAGAAAAACGTTGAGTTCTTCGAAGCCCGCCGCGCTGAACTGGAAGCCAAACTGGCTGACGTTCTGGCTGCTGCCGAAGCTCGCGCAGAGAAAGTTAACGCGCTGGCTTCCGTAACCATCGCTTCTAAAGCCGGTGACGAAGGTAAACTGTTCGGTTCTATCGGTACTCGCGACATCGCTGATGCGGTGACCGCTGCCGGTGTTGAAGTATCGAAAAGCGAAGTTCGTCTGCCGAACGGCGTTCTGCGCACGCTGGGCGAGCACGAAGTGAGCTTCCAGCTGCACAGCGACGTATTCGCTAAGCTGAACGTTGTTGTTGTAGCCGAGTAATTTTTTACTCCGCTGCATGATAACGCGTAAAACGCTGGCCTTGCGCCAGCGTTTTGCATTGGTAAGCCAGCCAAAGCGGCCTATCATCAACGTGTGTATCGCCAGGTAGCATACGAGATGAATGAGCTTGTCCAATTAATGCGTGTTTATGATGCGCAGCCCCCTTTTTCTTCCCCCACGTTTTTGGTCGACCGGCTATGGCCGCGCGGTATTGCCAAAAGCCGTCTGCCTGATGTCGTCTGGCTTAAAGAGGTTGCGCCAAGTCATGAACTGCGGCGCTGGTATCATGCCAACCCGATAGAATGGGAGACTTTCGCCGGGATGTACCGTGCTGAACTGAGTCGGCATGATGCGTGGCGGCCGCTGGCGGCGTTACTGCGCCGGAGCGAGCCGATAACCTTGCTGTACGGCAGTCGGGATAAAGAACGGAATCATGCGATAGTATTGCGTGATTTTCTGGCTGAACCATTGACGATCAGCGAACGCGGATAAAAGAACCGTCTTGTTGGCGGGCGAACTGCACTTGCTGACCATCCGGGGTGTCGATTTCAAGCTGGCTTACCATACCCTGCGTATTGAGCTGCAACCGAACGTTTTGCCCGGCGTGCAGATTGCTGAGCGGCTTGCTTTGCCCTTCCACCTGCGCCATGGCAAAAACATCGCTGACGGGAAGATTGTTGTCGCGAAAGAGTTGCGCCAGCGTCTGGCCGGATGCAATTTGATAGGATTGCCAGTTGGGGCCAGACGTCGCCGGGCGCGGCGTCTGGTTGGCGGTGGCCGTGGGGGCCACCAGTTGCGCTTGTATCGGTGCGGTTGAGCTAAGCGGCACCTCCACCTGACGGGAAGGCATGGGCGCCGGGGGCGACACCGGCCACAGCAGTACCAGCAACAACAAACACAGCAAGAGCAGAATACAACGACGGTGAAAATAGGGCAGCGGTTCCATCCAACTGAAATCATCCGGCAGATGCCAAAGCGTTCGCAGCCAGGATGGCTGTCTGCGAATACGATGGCGTGAGGCGGGGGGCGGAGAAACCGTTTCCGCCTCATCTGCGCTTTCTTCCGGTTCACCCGGGATCGCCTTACGTTGGCGCCACTGCGCCAGCCAGTTCCGGCATGACTGCCATAACGTCAGGTGATTCCAGGCGGATTGCTTTCTCCTGGGCGCGATTCTGCCCATGGTGACCTCTCTTAGAACCGTATAAAGATAAAAACAGCCTAATTATATCGGTAATTGCCGACAGATAACCAGTTAAGGCCACCTTCATTGGCAACCGGTGCCGCAAACATGAGCGGTCTGACGCAACGAGGGCTTCAACGCGGCTGGATCGTGACAGAACGTTTTACCCTCAATCGACTCGCTGCTATGCTGCGTTTTCGTATTTTTCATATTAAAGGAACATTCATGACAACGCCTTCTTATGACAGCGTCGAAGCACAGGCAAGCTACGGCATTGGCCTGCAGATTGGTCAACAATTGCAGGAATCCGGTCTGAAGGGATTGATTCCCGACGCGTTGCTGGCGGGGCTGTGCGATGCGCTGGAAGGAAAAGCGCCGGCGGTACCGGTTGATGTGGTGCATCGCGCGCTGCGCGAAGTTCATGAGCGGGCAGATGAGGTTCGTCGCGAACGTCAGCGTGAGCAGGCGGCGGAAGGTCAACGTTTCCTCGACGCCAATGCGGCCAAAGAAGGGGTAAACAGCACCGAGTCCGGCCTGCAGTTCCGTGTTTTAACCCAGGGTGACGGCGAGATCCCCGCACGGCAGGACCGTGTTCGGGTTCACTACACTGGTCGATTGATCGACGGTACGGTATTCGACAGCTCGGTGCAGCGCGGCCAGCCGGCTGAATTCCCGGTTAGCGGCGTGATCCCGGGCTGGATTGAAGCGCTGACGCTGATGCCGGTCGGTTCAAAGTGGGAACTCTATATTCCTCAGAATCTGGCGTATGGCGAGCGTGGCGCCGGTGCGTCTATCCCGCCGTTCAGCGCGCTGATTTTTGAAGTGGAACTGCTGGAAATTCTGTAAGTGTTTCCGCCGGGTCGTCATGACCCGGCCATCTTTGCTCTGATCGGCCAGGCGTGAACCACGCCAGCCTCATCCGTGTTTATCCGCTCATCATCCGTGCCGGTCTGCTGATTGCGTGTTGTGTAACCGCTTGATACGCCGTGTAAAGATGACCTGACGATGGCTCCGTGATGCTGATTTCAGCAAGCGACGCCGAGCCTGAATTGCTTTCCTGAAGTTATTAATATTTAGCCATTTTCCGATAGCGGTTAATCATTGCGCATCGTATAAGTGAGTCATCCGCCGCATCGCGGTGAATCAGAGGTTAATATTATGATTAAGCCACTTTTACTGGGTGCCATCATGATGGGGGTTCTGGCGTCGGCGATGCCTGCCGCACAGGCCGACAGTTTGAGTCTGGCACTGCCGGGTGTGTATCTTCACATCGGCGATCGTGACGAGCGTGGCTATTACTGGGACGGCAATTGGTGGTGCGATCCAGACAGCTGGTCTGCACGTCGCCATCATCATGCTCGCCAGGTTTATTACCAATATTATGACTATGCACCGCCTCCTCCGCCACGCCGTGTTGTGGTGGTAGAAGCTCCGCCTCCGGTTTACGTCGTTCCGGCCGGGCCTCGCGGACCTGGCCCAGGATGGGGTTGGGGGCCGCACCACGGCGGCGGTCCGCGCTGGTAGGCCTATCGCTGATAACGCTGAATAACAAAAAACCGTGCTTGAAAAGAGCACGGTTTTTTTACGTGATGATCACGGCTACATGGCGGAGGGCGTCGGTTATTCTCCCCGCAGCGCACGCGGAAACAGCTGGTTATTTTCCAGATGGATGTGCTCCATCAGGTCGTCGATAAATTCGTTGATGCCGGTGTAGAGCGCGCGCCAGGTGGTGCAGGCGTTGTCCGGCGGAGTTACGTCGTTGGTGAGGCTTTTGATCACGTCCAGTTGCTGACCGGCATCATCGTGCTCGTGTTCCATTACCGAAATCGGCCCACCCGCCTGGGTTCCCATACCGGACTGAATCATCGGGAACAGGATCCGCTCTTCTTTCATCATATGTTGCGTCAGGTCGTCATGGATCAGGGTCAGTTGATCCGTTAATCCAATCGGGCAGCCCGGTTTGTCGTGATGTACGCGTTCGACTTTTTCCGCCATGCGGATCAGTTCCGGCAACTGCGCACGGTGACGATCGTGGAAGCGGCTGATGATGTGCACAATCATCTCGCCGAGGGATGCCTGCTGCCAGTCTTTTTCCGTGGATGGCTGAGTTGACAGGTCGGCCAGACGCGATTCGAGCATATCGATATCCAGCGCCCGCTTGGTGGCTGCTCGCAGCAGTGTTTGTTTGCCGCCACAGCAAAAATCGAGGTTGAATTCACGAAACAACGCGGTAGCGCGAGGGATGGTGATGGCCAGCTCGCCTAATGATTGGTCGCGGTAGTGCATGGTGGTTACCCTCTGAACGGTGTAATTTATAAAATGTATTTTAAATGCATCTTTTAAAATTAGCTATCCCCAAAAAGGATTACCGGGAGAAAAATGAAAAAACCGCGCCGACGAGCGCGGTTTGACGGCAGGTTATTTTTGCAGATCCAGACGGTACACGGCGAAGCCTACCTCATCGTTACCCACCAGTGTCAGCGGGTACTGCGATTTTTCCTGAATAAACGCAGCGGCTTTCGGCGACGGCGAGGTTTCCACTCGGATATCCAACGGGGTATCACTGACAATTTTCGCCAGACGCCAGTTGTTATCCGCCGACGGTTTTACCTCGCCGGATTTTTTCGTTTCGGTACTGATGTAGGCGGCCAGTACCGCACGGTTTTCATCCGGCGAAGCGAACGCAACCTGTTTTTCACCGGTGCCGGCGAATTTCTCGCCGTAAGCGCGGTAGTTATTGGTGGCGATCAGGAATGTGGCTTGCGGATCGATAGGCTTGCCGTTAAACGTCAGATCGTTAATGCGATGTGCATGACTGTTGATCAACTGACATTCGCCATCGTAGCGGGCAGGCTGCGTCACATCGACCTGATAATTTACACCGTCGATAATGTCAAAGTTGTAGGTGCGAAAGCCATCCCAGTTGATAAGCGACTGCGGTTCGCGTTTGTGCACATCAATCTGGTTGAACTGACCGGCAGAGCATTCCAGCCATTCCCGCACCTGCTCGCCCTTCACCTTCACCACCACCAGCGTGTTAGGGTAGAGGTAAAGGTCGGCGGCGTTACGGAAGGTTAACCGGCCTTTTTCGACTTCCACATAGCTTGCCGGATCGTTCTTACGGCCACCCGCCTTGAACGGCGCTGCTGCGGAGAGTACAGGAAGTTCCGCCAGATCCGGATCGCCCTGAATAAAATGCTCGACGTAGGCTTTCTGCGCATTGTTGACGATCTGGACCGTCGGATCGTCCTGAATCAACGACAGGTAGCTGTACATGTTGTCAGAAGATTGACCGATAGGCTGGCCGACAAACTCGCGGGTTTTCTGATGCGCATCCGCCAGCACGGTGACTAATTGCGGGTCTTCCGCCGCCAGTGATTTCTTCTGCGCTTTGTCGAAAATGGGGCGGGCTTCCGCCTTGCCTTCGGTTACTTTCCACTGGCCGTTATCATTGTTCAAGACCAGATCGACCACGCCAAGATGGTCGCCCCACTGACCGGGCATTACGGCGGGAACGCCATTCAGCGTGCCTTTGGCGATGTCGGCGCCTTTGATGCCGGCGAAATCCTTGCTCGGGAACACGGCATGAGCGTGGCCGAACATAATGGCGTCGATACCGGGGATTTGGCTTAAGTAGTAGACCGAGTTTTCCGCCATCGCTTTGTACGGTTCGGCCGACAGGCCGGAATGCGGGATGGCAATCACCACGTCCGCCCCCTGTTTACGCAGTTCAGGCACCCATTTTTTGGCGGTTTCGGTGATATCCGCCACCGTGACTTTGCCGCTCAGGTTGGCTTTGTCCCACACCATGATTTGCGGCGGCACGAAGCCGATATAACCAATGCGCAGTTCGTGGGATTTGCCGTCACGATCTTTCACCGTTTTCTTTTCGATCAGGTAAGGTGTAAACAGCGGTTTGCCGGTTTTCGCGTCCAGCACGTTGGCGTTGATATACGGGAAGTGGGCGCCTGCCAGCGCCTTATGCAGGTAGTCCAGCCCATAGTTGAACTCATGGTTGCCGATATTGCCGACGGCGTAATCCAGTGTGTTCATCGCCAGATAGACCGGGTGTACATCGCCTTGTTGTAATCCTTTGGCGGCAACATAGTCTCCCAGCGGGCTGCCCTGAATAATGTCGCCGTTATCGACCAGCACGCTGTTGACGGCTTGCTGGCGAGCGGCCTGGATCAAGCTGGCGGTACGGACCAGTCCGAATTTATCCGTTGGACTGTCTTTGTAGTAGTCATAGTCCATCATATTGCTGTGAAGATCGGTGGTTTCCAGCACCCGTAAATCGACGGTGGCTGCCTGAGTCGCGGTAGCGATGGCTATCGCAAGCACGCTCATCACCAGCTTATGCTTCATAAAGGTTGCTCCTGTGAGAGGTATTGGCATGGCAACGCCTGCCGCTCGGGCGTTTGTCCGATTTACTGGCGGCGAAGCTTGAATGTATATCGCAGATTTTGATGAATATAGTGTTAAATATCAGTCTGAAGTGTGAAGCATGACATATACCCGCCTTCCTGCCACGCGAATTGTTTGGGATAGAATGCCGGGGACAAACATAAAAATGGCCTACATATCACGAGGTGAAACGATGTTAGAACAGATCTGCCAGTTGGCGCGTGAAGCGGGAGACGCCATCATGCAGGTATATAACGGCCAGCAACCGCTGAATGTGGCGCATAAAAAAGACGACTCACCGGTGACAGCGGCCGATTTGGCGGCACACCAGGTGATTTCGCGTGGGTTAGCTACGCTGTCCCCCGAGATTCCGATGCTGTCGGAAGAGGCTCCGCAGGCGTGGTCTGAACGTCGGCATTGGCAGCGTTACTGGCTGGTCGATCCGCTGGACGGCACGAAAGAGTTTCTTAACCGCAACGGCGAATTTACCGTCAATATCGCGTTGATTGATAACGGTCAGCCGGTATTAGGGGTGGTGTATGTGCCGGTGACCGGCGTGATGTACGCCGCGGCAGAGGGCAAAGCCTGGAAAGAAGAGAACGGCACACGGCGCGCGATTCGGGTGAAAGACGCCAGGCCGCCGCTGGTGGTAGTGAGCCGCTCCCATGCGGATGCCGAACTGGAAGACTATTTACGTCAGTTAGGCGAACACCAGACCGTGTCCATCGGTTCGTCGCTGAAGTTCTGTCTGGTGGCGGAAGGTAAGGCCCAGCTTTACCCGCGCTTCGGGCCGACGAACGTCTGGGATACCGCGGCTGGGCACGCCGTGGCGCTGGCTGCCGGTGCACAGGTGCATGACTGGCAAGGGCGTGCGCTGTCTTATACGCCGCGTGAATCCTTCCTGAATCCGGGGTTCCGGGTGTCGATCTTCTGATGCGCCTGCTTTGGCCGTAATATTCCGGCCTGACCTTTCCTGATCACATCAACGGCAGGCCAATGTGTCTGCCGTTGATGTGGCCTTCACCTTTCCACCTTTCTACCTTTTCCACCTTTCATGCTACTTACGGCGCATTGTCGTTTTTTGGTCATATTTTCACGGTAGATTGTCGGCCGTTAGTGGGGTTACCGTGGCATATACGCATTTACGGCATACTGCACACAGGGCAATAACTTGAATGTTTATACTGATTTAAAAATTATGGCATTAATCTATTCTGTAAAAATATGTAAGTGACGTCAAAAATTCTGTTATTGCGCGAACTAATCGTAGAATAAAGACACTAACCTGTTGTACATGATTGCCACGCTCGGCATCACCTGGCCTGGATGAGGGGCGGTGCGCGTGGTGGAGAAACAACGGGAGGAGAGGAAGACGATGAGGATCTTCGAGCGTTACAATCCCCTGAAGGTCGCCAAGTATGTGAAAATCCTGTTTCGTGGAAGGCTCTACATCAAAGGGATTGGCGCTTTTGAATTTGATCAGGGCCGCATTCTGTTGCCCAAAACGCAGGACAAACAGCATCTGGTGGTGATGTCTGAAGTGAACCGTCAGGTACTGAAGTTGCAGGCTGAATTGGGTTAATTCACCGATTCAGCGACAGGAAAACGGCCCGTTGACGGGCCGTTGTTATTTGTAGCGTCCAGACAGTAACGCCCAGACAAATGTGAACGCGGGTTTAAGCCGGAGGCGTTTCGGGGTTAACCGTCGTTCTTTCTTCCAGTCGGGTCACCAGCAACTGGTCTATCTTGTAGCTGTCGATATCCACCACTTCGAATTTATACCCGGCGTAGCGAACAAAATCGGTACGTTTGGGGATCTTGCGCAGCGTGTACATCATAAACCCGCCGATGGTTTCGTAGTTGTCGGAGTGGGGGAACTCGTCAATGCTCAGCGCGCGCATCACGTCTTCTATCGGCGTGCCGCCTTCGATAAGCCAGGAGTTCTCGTCGCGGGCGACAATCTGCTCTTCCAGCCCTTGCCCGACCAGGTCACCCATCAGCGTGGTCATCACGTCGTTGAGGGTAATAATCCCCACCACCAGCGCGTACTCGTTGAGGATAACGGCGAAGTCTTCGCCGGCGGTTTTGAAGCTTTCCAGCGCTTCTGACAGTGTCAGGGTGTCCGGCACGATCAGCGCAGGCCGAATCTGGACGCCGCTGGTTAATTCCAGGCTCTGATTGCCCAGCACCCGGTTGAGCAAATCTTTGGAATCCACATAACCGACAATCTGATCAATCGTGCCGTTACAGACCAGAAATTTGGAATGCGGCTGGTGGGCGATTTTCTCTTTGATCTGCGTTTCATCTTCGTGCAAATCGAAATAGACCACGCTTTCGCGCGAGGTCATTGAAGACGGCACGGTGCGCGATTCCAGTTCGAACACGTTTTCTATCAGCTCATGCTCCTGTTTACGCAGCACGCCGGCCAGGGCTCCGGCTTCCACTACCGCATAGATATCGTCAGGCGTGATGTCTTCTTTGCGTGCCATCGGCAGCTTGAATAACCGAAAAATCAGGTTCGCCAGACCGTTGAACAGCCATACCAACGGGCGGAATACCAGCAGACAGAAGCGCATGGGGTTGATGATCCGAATGGCAATCGCTTCCGGGGCGATCATACCAATGCGTTTCGGCGTCAGGTCGCCAAACAGGATGAACAGACTGGTAACCAGCACAAACGAACAGACAAAACTGGCGCGGGCGATCATGTCCTGCGGCAGAAAGCTGGCGAACAGCATTTCGAAATACGGGGAGAACGCGGCGTCGCCGATGATACCGGCCAGGATGGCGACGGCATTGAGGCCGATCTGAATCACCGTGAAGAAGATGCCCGGCGTTTCCTGAAATTTCAGCACCAGCGCGGCGTTCAGGTCGCCCTCGTCGGCCATCAGCTTCAGCTTGATTTTGCGCGAAGCGGCTAACGAAATTTCCGAAAGCGAGAAAAACGCACTAATAGCGATAAGACCTAAAATAATTAACAGACTGTTTAACATAGTTTTTTCGCACAGTCGTCGCGGACGGCGAACCTCTGAAAGGGAATGTCATTACGGGCGCGCTTGCGCCGCAAAAAGGACCGGAAACCGGCCCTGTGGGCGCACAGTATAGCAGGCGTGGTGAAATTGCCGCCAGCCTTAGCCCTGCGGCGGCAGGCAAACGCCTATACCGCCCAGCCCGCAATAACCGTGCGGGTTCTTGTGCAAGTACTGCTGGTGCTCGTCTTCAGCATAATAAAACGGCCCGGCAGGCCGGATCTCGGTGGTGATGTCGCGGTTGTCGCCTGCTTCGCGCATCGCCTGTTGAAAGCGCTGGTAACTGGCTTTTGCGGCGGTGTCTTGCTCCGGCGTTAGCGTATAGATCGCGGAACGGTATTGCGTACCGATATCGTTACCCTGCCGCATACCTTGCGCCGGGTTATGGTTCTCCCAGAACAACTGCAATAGCTGGTTATAACTCACTACCGACGGGTCAAACACCACCCGCACCGCTTCCGCATGGGCGGTTTTGCCGGTACAGACTTCCCGATACGTCGGGTTAGGGGTATAACCACCGCAATACCCCGACGCCGTGCTGTACACGCCGGGCTGTTGCCAGAACAACCGTTCTACTCCCCAGAAACAGCCCATAGCGAAGATAGCCTCCTCCATATGATCCGGTACGTGGGTCATGGAGTGCTGATTGACTGCGTGCAGGCGGGCGACCGGCATCGGCGTCGTACGGCCCGGCAGGGCATCCGATTTACCGATAAACTGTGTCTTGTCAACGTTCGTTATCACCTTTGACTCCTGATTATCACCCTGTGTTTCGTCATTTTCAGAGCATAACCGAGTTAATGCGCTCTGTCTTTATGGCGAAATAGCATAGCAATGTGACAAGGATGTGGACGGGGCACCTCGTCTGACGATCCGGCGGGTTCTATCCGTTTTCGTGGAATGCCGTTGTCGCGTGATGCCGTCGTCGGTGACGGCGGCCTTGGGGAGGTGTGGGCGTTGTCGGTATGGCGACGACTATCTATAGTTAACATTTATCATTAATCACATCGTTACAGGCATACTTGTCTGTGGTTTATCAGAAAAAACGTCGATTCTGCTGACACTGCCGGGAAGTTAAGTGACCATTTTTATCAGGACAAAAAATAGATTTTGCCGCCGTAGCGCCGTGCTCTGCCGGGTATTGGGCGTGTGCAGCCTGCTGTTGACGGCGACGCAGGCATGGGCCGCATCGAACGTACGTTTACAACTGACCGGGCTGGAAGGGGAGTTGCAGAAGAATGTCCGCGCGCGGCTGTCTACCATCGCTCCCGATGAAGTCAACGCCGATGGCCGTTTCCGCGCCCGGGTTGACGAAGCCATCCGCAAAGGGCTGCGTGCGTTGGGCTATTACGATCCGGATATCCGTTTTGAGTTTATTCCGGCGCAGGGGCGTGGCCGTCCGGTGCTGAAGGTGAGCGTCACGCCGGGAGAACCGGTGAAAATCGCCGGCTCCAGCATCGCCATTCGCGGTGAGGCGCAGCAAGACGATGACTACCAACAACTGGTGCGACAACGTCGGCCTGCGGCGGGTAGCCTGCTTAACCACGGCGCTTACGATGACTTTAAAAACGAGCTCGGCACGTTGTCGATGCGTAAAGGCTATTTCGACGGCCACTTTAACAACAACCAACTGGGCGTGATGCCTTCTACCCATCAAGCCTGGTGGAATATCGATTACGACAGCGGCCCGCGTTATCGCTTCGGCAAGGTCAACTTTCGCGGTTCGCAAATCCAGTCGGCGTATTTGCAGAATCTGGTGCCGTTCCGGGAGGGAGACGTTTACTCGGCGGAACAACTGGGGGAGTTTAACCGGCGTTTGTCCGCCACCGGTTGGTTCAACTCGGCGGTGGTATCGCCTGATTTCGACCAAGGCCGGCAGAGTAAAATCCTGCCGTTGGACGCCGTACTGACGCCGCGCACCCGCAACAGCGTGGAAACCGGGGGCGGCTACGCCACCGATGTCGGGCCGCGGTTGAAAACCACCTGGAATAAACCCTGGATCAATACGTATGGCCATAGTCTGGAAAGCAGTCTGAGCCTGTCTGCGCCGGAGCAGCAACTGGATTTCAGCTATAAGATGCCGCTGCTGAAAAACCCACTCGAGCAATACTATCTGTTACAGGGGGGCTTCAAACGGGAAGACCTCAATGATACCCAATCCGACTCGACGTCATTCAATCTGGCGCGTTACTGGGAATTGTCCAGCGGCTGGCAACGGGCCGTTAACCTGCGCTGGACGCTGGATCACTTTACCCAGGCCAATGTTACCAACACCACCATGCTGGTTTACCCCGGCGTCAGTTTCAACTGTACCCGACAACGCGGCGGGTTGATGCCCGACTGGGGGGATACCCAGCGTTATTCCGTGGATGTTTCCAATACCCTGTGGGGGTCGGATATCGATTTTGCAGTATTTCAGGCGCAAAACGTCTGGATCAGAACACTGGCGGAAAAACATCGCTTCGTGACGCGTGCCAATCTGGGCTGGATCGAAACCGGCAGCTTCTCTCGCGTTCCGCCGTCGCTGCGCTTCTTTGCCGGCGGCGATCGCAGTATTCGCGGCTATAAATACAAGTCCGTTTCCCCACGCGACAGTGACGGCAAACTCACCGGAGCCTCAAAGCTGGCGACCGGCTCGCTGGAATATCAATACAACCTCACCGGAAAGTGGTGGGGTGCGGTGTTTATCGACAGCGGCGAAGCCGTCAACGATCTGGTGCGTACTAATCTTAAGACCGGTGCCGGCGTCGGTGTGCGCTGGGCCTCGCCGGTAGGGCCGGTCAAGCTCGACATTGCCCGGCCGATTGGCGATGACGATAAACATGGATTGCAGTTTTATATCGGGCTGGGGCCGGAGTTATGAGCAGGATGAAAAAAGCCGGAATTGGCCTGATGGTCGCCATGTTGACGTTGTTGCTGGCGCTGGTGTTGCTGGTGAGTACGACTCCAGGGCTACATTTACTGCTCAGTGCCGCCGCACGCTGGGTTCCGGGGTTGGAAATAGGACGTGTTGACGGTGGCTGGCGGGATTTGACGCTGAACGCCATACGTTATCAGATGCCCGGCGTTACCGTGCAGGCGGACAGTCTGCATCTGGCGTTGTCGCCGACGTGCCTGTGGCGCAGCCAACTCTGCCTCGATGACCTGTCGTCGCAGGGGCTGACGGTCGCTATCAATACTCAGGCATTGCCACCGGCCGAACCCGAACCACCGATGAAAAGCGCACCGGTAACCGAAATTCTTGCACCGGTGGCGATGGCGCTGAATCACATCAGTCTGACCGATAGTCGCATTGTAATCGATGGCACCGATGTGTCGCTGAACTCGCTGCAAACTGCGCTGAACTGGCAGGGGCGTTCACTGACGTTGTTGCCGACACAGGTGTCAGGCCTCATTGTCTCGCTGCCTGCCACAGCGAAAGCGCCATCTGCACCGCCGGTGAGCGCGGTGAAGCCACCGACGCTGGGCGAAACACTACATGCGCTGTTTGCCGCACCGCTGTTGCCGGCGATGCCTGAGTTGACGTTACCGCTGGATCTCAACATCGCCGATCTGCGCGGTGAATCCTGGCTGATTCAGGGCGGGCAGCCGGTGACGATTTCCCGCTTTCAGTTGCAGGCTGCCACCCGGCAGCAAACGTTGACGCTGCAACAACTCACGGTACAGTCGCCGCAGGGCGCGTTGTATGCCCATGGCGATGCGACCTTGTCGGGCGACTGGCCGGTGACGCTGAATGTAAACGGCATGGCGAACAGCGAGCCGTTCAGGGGAGAGCGTATGCGGTTGACGGCCGAAGGCAGCCTGCGCCGGCAGTTGCGGCTGGCAATGAACCTGTCCGGCCCACAGCGGGCGCAGTTAGATATTCAGACCGCGCTGGCCGAGCCCGGCCTGCCGCTTAACATTAGCCTGCGCAGTCCGCAACTGCGTTGGCCGCTGACCGGCGACGTTCAATATCAATTCAACGACGTGCAACTGAATATCGGCGGCAAAGCCACCGATTACTCGCTGTCCTTGCGGGGCGATATTCGCGGTAGCGAGTTACCGCCCGGTACGCTGACGCTGGAAGGCAACGGCAGCGAGCAGCAATTCACGCTGGCGCGATTGCGGCTGGCCGCGTTACAAGGCATTGCGGACATTACCGGTCGGCTGGACTGGCGCGATGCGATCACCTGGAACAGCGATGTCATCCTCAAAGGCATCAATACCGCGCAGCAATGGCCACAGTGGCCGGTGCGGTTAGACGGGGGGATCACCATTAACGGCAGCCTGGCAGGCAAGGCGTGGCAACTGGCGGTGCCGCAACTGGCGCTGGACGGGCAGATACGGCAGAACAAGCTGACGGCTAAAGGCGCGTTCAGCGGTAACGCCGACGGCCAGTGGTCGATTCCCGGCATTACGCTGGCGTTGGGGCGTAACCAACTGGCGTTGAAGGGCGAATTGAAAGACCAATGGCTGCTGGACGGCGATATCAATGCGCCGGCGCTCACCGGTGTGTGGCCTGGGTTGGGCGGGCAGGTCAAAGGGAAACTGCGGCTGAGCGGCAAACGCGATGCGCCGCAGTTGCAGACGGACGTTATCGTTACCGCGCTGCGCTGGCAGGAACTGAGCCTGGGCAAACTGACACTCAATGGCGATGTGCAATCGAATCAACAGTTGCATGGCTCGCTGACCATGCAGGTGCAGCAACTAACGCAGGGTAATGTGCGGCTGGCATCCCTGAACGCGCGCGCAACCGGCGACGAAAATCAGCACCAGCTACGGGTGACGGTGAATGGCGAGCCGGCAGGCGGTCAACTGTTGTTGAGCGGTCATTTCGACCGGGGGCAACAACGCTGGCAAGGGGAACTGAGCGATACGCGGTTTGCAACCCCGGTCGGCGAATGGCGGCTGGCGCCAGCGATGTCGCTGGTTTATCAGGTCGCCGCGCAGAAGGTGACGATAGGTGCGCATTGCTGGCGTAACCCTGATGCCGAATTGTGCGTACCACTGCCGATCGAGGCGGGAACCAGCGGCAAGGCGAGCGTTAACCTGAACCGGCTCAATCTGGCGATGCTTAAGCCTTTTATCGGCCGGCAGACGGCGCTCAGCGGTTCGGTTACCGGCAATGCGCAGGTCAGCTGGCAGGCAAACGGCGGCCTGCCGGAGGCGCGCGTAACGCTGAGTGGTAATGGCGTAACCGTACGTCAGCAGATGCAGGGCGGCACGCTGCCGGTAGCGTTTGATACGCTGACGCTGGATGCCGGTTTACAGCATGGACAGGCGCAACTGGCATGGCTGATGGGAATTCAGGGCAATGGCCGTTTTCGCGGCGATGTACAGATTACCGATCCACAACGACGGCGTAACCTGAGCGGTACGGTGACGCTCAACGCTTTGTCGCTCGCCCTGCTGAAACCGATCCTGCGGCAGAATGAGAAGGCGGCCGGGGTCGCCAATGCCGATTTGCGGCTGGGGGGCGACTTGCAACGCCCGCAGGTGTTCGGTCAACTGACGTTGGATAATCTGGACGTAGACGGTAACTGGATGCCGGTAGACCTGACCAGCGGGCGGCTGGCGTTGTTGTTTAACGGCATGTCTTCTACGTTACAGGGCGTGTTCCGCACCACGCAGGGGCAGATCAACCTGGCGGGGAGCGCCGACTGGTCGGTGCCTGAAGCCTGGCGCGCGCGCATTGCCGTCAACGGCGACCGGATGCGAGTGACGGTGCCGCCGATGGCGCGGCTGGACGTATCGCCGGATATTGTGTTTGAAGCGACGCCGCAGTTACTGACGCTGAGCGGTACGGTAACCATCCCCTGGGCGCGGATCGTCGTGCATGAGATGCCGGCCAGTGCGGTGGATGTCGCTTCGGATGAAGTGATTCTGGATGAGCGGCGTCGGCCGGTATCGGCCGCTGCCGGCACGATTCCGATTGCCAGTAACCTGATAGTACGGGTCGGCGACGATGTCTGGCTTGATGCTTACGGTTTGCGTGCCCGACTGCGCGGTGATCTCAACGTCACGCAGGATACGCAGGGGCTGGGCCTGAATGGTCAGATTTCGATACCGGAAGGGCGCTTCAAGGCATATGGTCAGGATTTGCAAGTACGTAAAGGGCAACTGCTGTTTTCCGGCCCGCCGACGCTACCGGTACTCAACATCGAGGCGATCCGTAATCCGGACAATACCGCAGACGGCGTTATAGTTGGCGTGCGGGTCACCGGTACTGCGAAAATGCCTAAGCTTGAGATGTTCTCCGAACCGACATTATCTCAGGAGGACGCCTTGTCTTATCTGTTGCGCGGTCAGGGGCTGAACAATAGCGGTGCAGACAGTTCGATGATGACATCAGCCCTAATTGGTTTGGGGGTTGCACAAAGTGGTCAAATTGTGGGTAAAATCGGCGAGGCCTTTGGCGTAAGCAATTTAGCTCTGGATACACAGGGGGTTGGCGATAAATCACAGGTTGTCGTCAGCGGTTACGTCCTGCCCGGCCTACAGGTCAAATACGGGGTTGGCCTGTTTGATTCATTGGCAACGCTAACCTTACGTTACCGTTTAATGCCGAAACTATACCTGGAAGCGGTGTCTGGCGTTAGCCAGGCGCTCGATGTGCTCTATCAGTTTGAGTTTTAGCCATGCGAGTTATTGTCTACGGCAGTTTACGGCGCAAACAGGGAAACAGTCATTGGATGACCAATGCGCAGTGGTTAGGGGACCACCAGCTTGAAGGTTATGAGCTGTATGATTTGGGCCACTACCCTGCGGCAGTAGCAGGCGAAGGAGAGATTCACTGCGAGGTCTACCGTATCAGCTCATCGATTCTGGCGGAATTGGATGAACTAAAACGAGAAGGCAGCGTAGGGGCTTATAAGCGTGAGCTAATTGCAACACCTTATGGCAGTGCCTGGATTTACCTGTATCAACGCCCGGTCACCGGCCTGCGTCGCATTACCAGTGGAGACTGGTTAACGCGTCAAGATGGTCACGAGGAACAGTAATACAGTAAAAAAAACACCGCCGGCGGCGGTGTTTTGCTGTCTGTCACCGGTACACCCGCTCTCAGCGCGCGGGTGACGGTGGCCGTCTTGAGCCTGCCGATTCAACGTTAACGGCCATCGGCAGGGCGGCTTTTATTTATTTTTGGCGCGTTCGAAAGAAGACAGGATCTCGGCTTTCGCCGCAGCGGCATCAGCCCAGCCATCCACTTTGACCCACTTGCCTTTTTCCAGATCTTTGTAGTGCTCGAAGAAATGGCCGATCTGGGCGCGCAGCAGCTCCGGCAGGTCGTTCACGTCTTTAATGTTGTCGTACTCTTTGCTCAGCTTGGTGTGCGGCACCGCAACCACTTTGGCGTCTTCGCCGGATTCGTCGGTCATTTTCAGTACGCCAACCGGACGGCAGCGGATCACGGAGCCCGGCTGCAGCGGATACGGCGTCGGCACCAGCACGTCAACCGGGTCACCGTCCAGTGACAGTGTGTGGTTGATGTAGCCGTAGTTGCACGGATAGAACATAGCGGTAGACATGAAACGGTCTACGAACAGAGCGCCGGTTTCTTTGTCCACTTCGTACTTGATCGGATCAGCGTTGGCCGGGATTTCGATTACTACATAAATATCTTCCGGCAGGTCTTTACCCGCCGGTACGCTATTCAAACTCATGTCGGTTTCCTTCTTATTCAAACCAGAATGGAGTGGCGCTCATTATAGCCAACTGCTGACGAAAGTCGTGATTTTTTAGGCGTACCGTGGCCGCAGGCGACGGCAGATTCCCACACTCCTAATTAATGGAAATTAAATAATTAATCTAATTGAAGAACCATGCGCGGCATTCCGATAAGTGTCAGTTCTGCATCCTATTATCCGGCGCAGCCAGCGACGTATCGGCATGGTACGCCGTATCAGAGCAGCGCCGGCTTATTTATTGGTTGTTTTTTTATCATGTTGAATCACAAGGGAGAGTACGGATGCTAAAGAGCATTACGGTCAAGCATGGCCTGTTGGCATTGGTCGGTATCATGCTGGTGCTGTTGGCGGCGGTGGTTGGCATCGGCACCAGCGCAATCAGCCAGGGGAACCGTTCACTGTTATCGATAGACAAAATTCAGGGGAAGGAACTGAGCGCGTTGTCGTCGAGTTATACCGCTACGTTACGTGCCCGAACGGCGGCGGCGCAAGCCGTCAGATTGTATGAGATCGGCTTGATCGACAAAGCCAAGGAAACGGCCGGGCGCGTCGAGAATTATGCCGGCGTATCGCGCCGGGAGATGGCGCGCTTTTTGGCGTACGGCACCGTAACTCAACGCGGCGCTGAACTGGCCGAACATATCAAAGTCGCCTACGACGCCTATGACCGTCAGGGCATGACGCCGATGATTGCCGCGCTAAGACAAGACAATCTGGATGAATATTATTCCCTGATGCAGGATACCCTGCCCGCGCTGAGCATCAACATGGATGCGGCCATCGGCGATTTCCGCGATTTTGCGCTGGAAGTGGGAGAAACCCTGTTATCGCAGGCCGACGAGCTGGCTTATAGCCGACTGTGGGTAATGGGTATGGCGTTTGTTGTGGCGTTACTGCTGGCCGGGCTGGCGTGGTGGGGGATCCGACAGGTGATTCTGCGCCCGCTGGACGGCGCGGTACGGCAGCTCGAAGTGATTGCGCAAGGCGATCTGTCCTGCACAATCGAAGAAGGCGGCAATAATGAAATCGGCCGACTGATCCGGGCGATGAAGTCCATGCAACAATCCCTCGCCGTTGCGGTGGGACGAGTACGTGATGCCGGCGGCCAGATCGACGTCGGCACCCGTGAGCTGGCCTCCGGTAATAGCCATCTGGCAGAACGAACCGAAGAGTCGGCCGCCTCGCTGGAGCAGACCGCCGCCAGTATGGAGCAGTTGGCGTCTACCGTGAAGTTGAACGCCGACAGCGCCGATCAGGCGTATCTGCTGACACAGCAGGTGTCTGATATCGCAAGTAAAGGCAGCGACGCTGTCGAACAGATGTTGCGTAAAATGCAGATGATTTCCGCTACGGCGGCTCGGGTGGCGGATATTCTGGCAATGATCGACGGCATCGCTTTTCAGACCAATATTCTGGCGCTGAATGCGGCGGTAGAAGCCGCACGTGCCGGAGAGCAAGGACGCGGCTTTGCCGTCGTAGCCGGTGAGGTGCGTAATCTGGCGCAGCGTAGCGCCCAGTCGGCCAGGGAAATCAAGGTGCTGATGCAGGATTCGCAAACCCAGGTCAACGAAGGTACGGATATTGCGCGTATTGCCGGGGAAACCATGAGTGATGTGGCGTCGGCGGTATCACAGATGACGACGCTGATGCGTGAAATCTCGACCGCGACCCGTGAACAAAGCAACGGTATTGAACAGGTCAATCTGGCGGTCTCGCAGATGGATTCAGTGGCGCAACAAAACGCTTCTCTGGTGGAGGAGTCGGCGGCAGCCACCCGATCACTGGAAGAGCAAGCGCGCGAGCTGGCCGCCAGCATGGCGCAATTCCGGCTTGAGCAACAGGCGCAGGCAGCGTTGGGGCGCTACCCTGTCCGGCCTGTAAGCATCGGCTCTCAAGGCGCATATAGTTAAGTCGAAATCAGTGAAAAAAAAGAAGCGGCCATCAGGCCGCTTCTGTTACATCGTCAGGAGGCATCCTGCTTGTCCGGCGGGGTATCCGCCGAATGGCGCTTACGACGCAGCTTTTTCCAGATTTTGCCTTCCTGACCACGCCACAGACGCTGAATATTATCGTGATGACGCATCAGGATCAGGCACGAGAGCATCGCTACCGGAAAGGTGAATTGCGGTTTGAACCACCAGACGTAAAACGGCGCGATCAGCGCGCTGACAATCGCCCCCAGCGAGGAGTAGCCGCTCAGCAGCACGGTCAGCAGCCAGGTGCCGGTCATCAAGCCGGTCAGGTCCCAGCCGATGGGCGCGATAGCGCCAAATGCAGTTGCGACCCCTTTACCGCCGCGAAAATGAAAAAATATCGGGTAGATATGCCCGAGACAAGCGGCGATGGCCGTCAGGCCGAGATACAGCGGAGAACTGCCCAGCGCGTAAGCACCCCAGACCGGCAGCATTCCCTTGAGAATATCGAAAATCAAGACGCCGACGGCGGCTGTTTTACCGCCGATACGCAGCACGTTGGTGGCGCCGGGGTTGCCGGAGCCGTGTTCGCGCGGATCGGGCAAACCGGCGATACGGCAAATCAGGATCGCACTGGAGATCGAGCCACACAGATACGCGATGAGAATCATTCCGGGCGCGATAACACTCATAAACGGCTTCCGTTCAATAAAGGTCGTTTTAGGTTCAACATCTGTGGATAATACGCACTTTCGGCCGGAAGTGGTATCCGGCAGCGGCAAAAACAAGGGATGACGTGATGGACATCGTGTTTATTGAAGAGCTCAGTGTAATCACTACCATCGGTGTGTATGACTGGGAACAGACCATCCAGCAGAAATTGGTGTTCGATATCGAAATGGCTTGGGATAACCGCCCGGCGGCGGCCAGCGATGACGTAACGGATTGCCTGAGCTATGCCGATGTCAGCGACGCGGTGATTGAGCTGGTTGCCGGCGGCCGTTTTGCACTGGTTGAGCGGGTAGCGGAAGAGGTCGCCGCCAGGCTGATGCAACGCTTTAACATTCCCTGGCTGCGGCTGAAAGTCAGCAAACCCGGCGCGGTGGCGCAGGCGCGCAGCGTGGGCGTGATAATCGAGCGCGGCGCCCGCCCGTCGGTATGAGTGAGCAGCGGTTATTGCGGCATAAACACAGACCCTTCTTAAGGTAATAAAAAGATAATATCTCTATTTTAAGTTGTGCCTTTAACAGGGCATCATTCGATGTGCTTTATACGTTGCGGCTTGCGGGTAGCAAGGCCGCTTTTTTATGTGGCGGGTAGGGAGTTAACGGTCGATGGCGGATCTGCATTCGTTGCTGGTGGCGTTCATTCTTGGGGTGGTGGAAGGGCTCACCGAATTTCTACCGGTGTCGTCCACCGGACATATGATTATCGTCGGTCACTGGTTGGGGTTTGATGGCGATATCGCCAAGACTTTTGAGGTCATTATTCAGTTAGGGTCGATTCTGGCGGTGGTGGTGGTGTTCTGGCGGCGGATGTTCGGACTGATTGGCATCCATTTCGGTCAGCCGCCGCAGCATGAAGGGCGCGGTAAAGGCCACCTGACGTTGGCGCACATTATTCTGGCGATGATCCCTGCCGTCGTGCTGGGGTTGGTATTGCATGACGCCATTAAATCGCTGTTCAATCCGGTTACCGTCACGTACGCGCTGGTGGCCGGCGGCCTGTTGTTGTTGTTGGCGGAGTGGTGCAAGCCGAAAAAACCGAAAGCGGAAGGGCTGGATGACATCAGTTATCTGCAGGCGTTCCTGATTGGCTGTTTTCAATGTCTGGCGCTGTGGCCGGGGTTCTCACGTTCCGGCGCCACCATTTCCGGCGGGATGTTGGTCGGCGTTAACCGTTACGCCGCCTCCGAATTCTCCTTTATCCTGGCGGTGCCGATTATGCTGGGGGCGAGCGGGCTGGATTTGTATAAAAGCTGGCATTTCCTGTCGTTGTCTGATCTGCCGATGTTTGCCACCGGTTTTGTGACGGCGTTTGTCGTGGCGATGATTGCGATCAAAACCTTCCTGCACTTGATCAAGCGCGTTTCGTTCGTGCCCTTCGCTATTTACCGTTTTATCGTCGCCGCCATCGTGTGGCTGGTGCTGATGTAACATCGCCGGGATGCGTCGAACGACGTATCCCAACGATGACGCATCCCAACGATAATGACGTCATGAACATGGCCCGGCGGCTTCGGATCGCCGGGTTTTCCACTCGTCCAACGCGGCATGTCGGCGGCGATGCAACTCTTCCCTGATCGCGGCGTGCCGGAATCCGGCTGCCACTACGTCAGCGCTGGTTATCCGGCTGACGACGGCAAAGGCTTCGCGCAGATAGTCTCCTTGTGGATAGGGTTGTTGCTCCAGCCCGGCTCGTCCACGCGCATCGGCTTCGCCGGCAAGGATCAATTGCTCCAGCCGCTGGGGTTTGCGCCAGACGTCAATGGCATCAAACAGTTTAAGCAGGGTTTTCGCTTGCAGCATCTGCACGGTGTGGATCAGGTCATGGTATTCCGCTACCAGACAGGCCAGGTCGCGCAAGGCATTCGGTACGCGCAAGCGTTGGCATAGTGCTTCCACCAACGGCACGCCTGCGGCGCCGTGACCGTGATGACGCGGCCACAGTTCCGGTGGCGTCAACCCCTTACCGAGATCATGGCACAGCGTCGCGAAGCGGACGTCGAGCGCCGGGCTGAGGCGGGCGGCCATCGCCAGGCTCATCATGGTATGGATGCCGGTGTCGATTTCCGGGTGCCAGGTGGCGGGAGCCGGTACGCCGTAAAGCCGATCGACCTCGGGGAACAGTATCGCCAGCGCACCGCAATCACGCAGCACCTGAAAGTAGACCTGGGGATTTTGCGTGCCGAGGGCTTTTTCCGTCTCTTTCCAGACACGCTCCGGCGTCAGGAAATCCAGCTCACCGTCGCGGGCCATGGCTTGCATGAGATGCAATGTTTCTTCGGCAATCTGAAAACCAAGGTGGGCGTAGCGGGCGGCGAAACGCGCAACGCGCAGCACACGCAACGGGTCTTCGCTGAACGCTTCTGAGACATGACGCAGCAGGCGGTTTTGTAAATCGCGCCGACCGCCGTACGGGTCTATCAACTGCCCATCTTCATCCTGGGCGATGGCATTGATGGTCAGATCGCGTCGTTGTAGATCGTCTTCCAGTGTAATGTCCGGCGTGGCCTGGCAGGTAAATCCGGTGTAGCCGTTGCCGGACTTGCGTTCGGTACGCGCCAGCGCATATTCCTCTTTGGTCTGTGGATGCAGGAATACCGGGAAATCCCGCCCAACCTGCTGGTAACCTTGCTGCAACAGCATCTCCGGCGTGGCGCCGACCACCACCCAATCGCGTTCGGTAACCGGCCTGCCCAACAGACCATCACGCACTGCGCCCCCTACAAGGTAAATCTTCAAACCCGGCTCCCGATAGTAGACTGTGTTGATAACTGGAATGATAGCCAGCCATAACCGAAATTATAGCTAACAATAATTTCGGTTATTGTTGATTAACATCCTCTTGAACACAATCTCGAACGCTATCCCGAAAACTATCTTTGAAAACTACCTTTGAAAGCTATTTCCGAAAACAGCGGGGGGACATCCGGGTGGTCGGCGAGCCGGTGTTCAGGAATTACCCCATCCAGCGGTCGTTCTTTTTGCGTCGGGGCAGCAGGTGCGGCAGCAGCAATCCCAATACCAGACCGCCGCCCGCTACGCCGCCGCCGTACATGAACCACTGCATGATCAGCGCGCGCTGCTTGTCGTCCAGTTGCAGGTTAGCTACCTCCAGCTTTTTCTGTGCGACATCCAACTGGGTTTTCAGCGTTTGATTTTCTTTTTGTAACGCCGCGAGCGCACTGTCGTTGGCGGCAACTTTCTGGCGCAGATCGGTTGTGCGCTGATTCCATTCCTGATCAACGCCGTTGAGTTTATCGGTCAGGGTCTTTACCTGATTTTCCAGTTCCGGCACACGGGTTTTCAGGCTGGGCGTGGGGCTGAGTTGATCGAGCGGGATCCAACTGTTTCGGTCTTTGTCATCGCGAATTTGGGCATACCCGGCACTGTCGTTGACGCTGATGAGTGTGACGGCTTCACCGGCGTTCAGCGTGCCGATGATACGGTATTGATTGCCGGGCCCGCTGCGGGCGTAGGTGACAAGTTCATCGGAGATATAGCGTTTTTCTTCCGCATGTAGGCTCAGCGCAGCGGACAGGCCCAGTATAGTGACGAGGAAAAAAGATAATTTGTTCATCATATTCAATACATTAAGCTCGCAGAGGTTATGCAGTTAGCGGGCTCAGTCTGACGATGCCGTTGGCAAACCTGAATGGGAACAGTCTTACTCTTGATTGGCCTGCGTCCATGATGACGCCACGATCCGCAAGGAAACGTTCGAGGTGAACGTGCGGCTAAACAGTAACGGTGAGCCATGCTTTGCGAGCGCCTTCGCAGGGTGTGCGAGCGCTATGCCGCAAAAGTGGCAACCTGCGATAAAATGTTATTTACTGGCGACATTTCAGCAATATTCGGGTAGTGCAAGACTATGAGCGAAGAGATCGAATTAAAATTTATTATTCACCCTGATGCGACGGCCGCGCTCAGACAAGGGCTGAAAAACTGGCAGAGCGATGTGGGGCAGAGCAACCATCTGCACACCCGCCAACTGGTGAATAGTTATTACGAAACGGCGGATGGGTACTTGCGCGGGCATGGCATTGGGCTACGTATTCGGGGTGAAAACGGCCGCTATGAAATGACGGTGAAAACCGCCGGAAAAGTGGTGGGCGGGCTGCACCAGCACCCGGAATACAACGTGGATTTGCCGGGGCCGCAGTTGGATATTCGCCTGCTGCCGTCGGAAATTTGGCCGGAAGATTGTGATGTGGCGGCGTTGTCTCAGGCGCTGTCGCCGCTGTTCAGTACTGATTTTCAGCGTGAGTCCTGGGTTGTGTCTTACCATCAGAGCTTGATCGAGATAGCGGTGGATCAGGGTAAGATTCATGCCGACGCGCTTGTCGAGCCGCTGTGTGAGCTGGAGCTGGAACTGAAAAATGGCCGCACCGAGGATCTGCTGGCGTTCGCCAGCGAACTGGCCGACATCGGCGGCTTACGGCAAGGCAGCTTAAGTAAAGCCGCTCGCGGCTACCACCTGGCGAAAGGCAACCCGGAACGAGAATGTCGCGAGCTGGGTTTCCTGCCCGTACAGCCGAAAATGACCCTTGAGCAGGGTATTGCCGCCGGGCTGGAACATGCATTCAGCCATTGGCAATATCATGAAGAACTATGGGCTCGTGGCCATGCCGCCGCACGCCCGGCGTTGCTGGAGGCCGGCGCCATGATGCGGGAACTGCTGGTGCTGGCAGGCGGCGTGTTGCCCCGTAAAGTGACCTCGGAGTTTCGTGCGGCGCTGACCCACCTTGAAGAAGCGATAGAGCGTACGGAAACGGCGGATACGCTCTGCTATAGCGTCGATTACCTGAAAGGGAAACTGATTCTGACCTCGTGGTTGGTCAAACGAGGCTGGCGCGGCTATATGGACAACCGTGAGCTGATGCGGTTGCAAAGCTCCTGGAAACGCTTTGCCGACATCATGATGAGCCGAGGTTTGGCTGAACTCAAAGCGGTATTCAGCCATGCGTTGGATGCGCTGCATTACACCCAGCAATTACCGCGTTTGCAGCGAGGCGTGTATACCTTTTTGCTGCTGGGGGGAAGCTATCCGCAAGAGGAGACCGCGCGTTATCTGCAACAGTGGCGAGAACTGATGCAATTGATTGAGGCGCTGTCCATCGGCCAGGTAGTGCCTAATGCGCTGGAGACATGCCGCAAGCAGGCGCTTGCCCAGTCGCCGTTCTGGCTGCACAGCGGCCAGTAAGCCCGGAGCATCGCTCGTCGGGGACTGGCCGTCGATGGCGCCGCTCCCCGGTTCAACCCCATTGAAGCTGCCTGACAGGCAGCTGTGCAAGGATATCGCCATGACCTGTCATTCCGCATCGTTATTTCCGCTTTCTGAACCCCTTGCCGAGCAGGCGCGCTTATTGAGTGCCGACTCAACGCCGACGGCCGATGACGCCGCCGCGGTACTGGCCTGCAGCGAATTTGTCAGCGAGTCGCTGACGCGTTACCCGGACTGGCGACAGGAGATAGCCCGGCAGCCGCCTTTGCCGCAAGAGTGGCGGCACTATGCGGATTGGTTATCGCAAGCGTTAAGCGGCGTCAGCGATGAAGCGGGGTTAATGAAAGCGCTGCGCCTGTTCCGACGCCGTATTCTGACACGTATTGCCTGGGGGCAATGGTTACAGCGCAGTACCACTGACGAAACCTTGCAACAGTTGAGCGTATTGGCAGAGGCGCTGATCGTCGCCGCTCGCCAGTGGCTGTATGACGCTTGCTGCCGCGAATGGGGCACGCCGTGCAATGCCGCGGGCGAACCACAGCCGTTGCTGATTTTAGGAATGGGCAAACTGGGCGGCGGCGAACTCAACTTTTCCTCGGATATCGACCTGATTTTCGCCTATCCGGAAAATGGCCAGACTCGCGGCGGCCGTCGTGAACTGGATAACGCCCAGTTTTTCACCCGTCTCGGCCAGCGGCTGATCAAAGCATTGGATCAACCGACGGTCGATGGTTTTGTGTATCGGGTTGATATGCGGCTGCGGCCGTTTGGCGATAGCGGCCCGCTGGTAATGAGTTTCGCCGCGCTGGAAGATTACTATCAGGAACAGGGGCGCGACTGGGAACGTTATGCGATGGTGAAAGCCAGGCTGATGGGCGGAGATGACGATCATTACAGCCAGGAACTGATCCGTATGCTGCGGCCGTTCGTGTTTCGTCGCTATATCGACTTTAGTGTGATCCAATCGCTGCGCAACATGAAGAGCATGATTGCCCGTGAAGTACGACGACGCGACCTGCGCAACAACATTAAGTTGGGGGCGGGCGGCATCCGTGAAGTGGAATTTATTACCCAGGTATTCCAACTGATTCGCGGTGGCCGGGAGCCGACGTTACAGGGGCGTTCTCTGTTGCCGACGCTGGAGCAGGTGGGCGAATTAGGGCTATTAACCCCGGTGCAAGCCACTCAGTTACGCGAGGCTTATCTGTTTTTGCGTCGTCTGGAGAACCTGCTGCAGTCGATTGCCGACGAGCAAACGCAAACCCTGCCGGAAGATTCGCTTAATCAGGCGCGATTGGCGTGGGGGATGCGTTGTAACGACTGGCTGCAACTGAGTGAACGCTTACATCAGCAGATGCAGGCGGTTCGCGCGGTATTTCATGAATTGATTGGTGATGACGCGCCGGACGGCAGTGAAACGCCGGAACACAGCCATTACAGCAGCCTGTGGCAGGATGGACTTGAAAGCGCGGATTTGTTGGCGTTATCGCCGCAACTGACCACTGATATCGGTGAGCGCTTACTCACTCGGGTGGCCGACTTTCGTGCTGATTTGTCCCGTCGCACCATCGGGCCTCGCGGGCGTGACGTGCTCGATCAGTTAATGCCGACTTTGCTGGCGCAAGCCTGCGGTTATGCCAATGCCGATGTTATCGTGGCGCGTTTGACGCCGCTGTTGCTGGGCATCGTG
This sequence comes from Dickeya sp. ws52, assembly GCF_007210685.1. Lineage (NCBI taxonomy): Bacteria > Pseudomonadati > Pseudomonadota > Gammaproteobacteria > Enterobacterales > Pectobacteriaceae > Dickeya > Dickeya sp. ws52. The sequence continues at coordinate 62,459 of NZ_SZVX01000010.1, read as the reverse complement.
ACCCGTACCACCTATCTGGAGTTGTTACTGGAGTCGCGCGCGGCGTTGACGCAGTTGATCCGACTGTGCGCCGTATCGCCGATGATTGCCAGCCAGTTGGCGCGCTATCCGCTGCTGCTGGATGAGCTGCTGGACCCCGCCAGTCTGTACCAACCCATCGCGCTGGAGGCTTACGCCGATGAACTGCGTCAATACCTGATGCGGGTGCCGACGGACGATGAAGAGCAGCAACTGGAAGCATTGCGTCAGTTTAAACAGGCGCAGCATCTGCGTATTGCCGCCGCAGATATCGTCGGCGCGCTGCCGGTGATGAAAGTGAGTGATCACTTAACCTATCTGGCGGAGGCCATTATCGCCGCGGTGGTGCAGCAGGCGTGGAACCAGATGGTAGTGCGTTACGGCCAGCCTGCTCATCTACATGCCCAGTCCGGACGGGGATTCGCGGTTGTGGGATACGGCAAACTGGGCGGCTGGGAGCTGGGTTACAGCTCTGACCTTGATCTGGTGTTTCTGATTGATTGCCCGGATAACGTGATGACCGATGGCGAGCGGAGTATTGATGGCCGCCAGTTTTATTTGCGGCTGGCTCAACGGGTGATGCACCTGTTCAGTACCCGTACTTCGTCCGGCATTTTGTACGAGGTCGATGCCCGTTTAAGGCCATCGGGTGCGGCGGGGATGCTGGTAAGCACCGTGGCGGCGTTTGAGGATTATCAGTGTAATGAAGCCTGGACCTGGGAGCATCAGGCACTGGTTCGTGCCCGGATTGTGTATGGCGAGCCCGCTATACAGCAGCAGTTCGAGCAGATCCGCCAGCGAATTTTATGCCGTGAGCGCGACGGCGACGCATTGCGCACTGAAGTGCGGGAAATGCGGGAAAAGATGCGTCGGCATCACGCCGGCAAGGACGAAGGGTTTGATATTAAAGCGGATGCCGGCGGTATCACCGATATCGAATTCATCACGCAATATCTGGTGCTGCGTTATTCCGCACAGGAGCCGCGATTAACGCGTTGGTCCGATAACGTGCGTATTCTGGAACTGCTGGCTCGTCACGGCGTGATGGACGAAGCCGAAGCCGATGCGTTGCGACTGGCCTACATCACCCTGCGCGATGAAATTCACCATCTGGCGTTGCAGGAACTGCCCGGCCGAGTCGGACAGGATAGTTTCACCGCCGAGCGCCGGCAGGTGCTACAGAGCTGGAAAACGTGGCTGGAATGAAGCGAACGGCGTCAAACGGCGTTGTGGCGCGCGAGGCTACCCGGTGAGTGTGGTCGTTGAATGTGATGGTGTGGTAGTTGAATGTGATAGTATAGCGCGCGTTAAAAATGAACCTGTTTTTGGAGCCAGGGAATGAAAGTAACGCTACCTGATTTTCGCCACGCCGGTGTTCTGGTTGTGGGTGACGTAATGCTGGACCGCTACTGGTACGGCCCGACCAGCCGTATTTCGCCGGAAGCGCCAGTGCCGGTGGTTAAAGTGGATACCATCGAAGAACGTCCCGGCGGCGCGGCCAACGTGGCGATGAACATTGCCGCGCTGGGCGCGGGGTCGCGTTTGGTGGGGTTGACCGGTATCGATGATGCCGCCCGCGCCCTGAGCGCCAAATTGAACGAAGTGAACGTTAAATGCGACTTCGTGTCCGTGCCGACCCATCCGACGATTACCAAACTGCGCGTGTTGTCGCGTAATCAGCAATTGATCCGCCTCGACTTTGAGGAAGGGTTCGATAACGTGGATCCGCAGCCGATGATCGAACGCATCCAACAGGCATTGCCGAACATCGGCGCGCTGGTGCTGTCCGACTATGCCAAAGGGGCGCTGGTGCACGTACAGAGCATGATCCAGACCGCCAGAGCCGCCGGCGTACCGGTGTTGATCGACCCGAAAGGCACTGATTTCAACCGTTATCGCGGCGCGACGCTGCTGACGCCGAATCTGTCTGAATTCGAAGCGGTGACCGGGCGCTGTAAAGACGAAAACGATCTGGTGGAACGCGGTGCGAAGCTGCTGGCGGATCTGGAACTGTCTGCGTTGCTGGTGACCCGCTCTGAACAGGGGATGACATTACTGCAACCGGGTAAAGCGCCGTTACATCTGCCGACGCAGGCGCAAGAAGTGTATGACGTGACCGGTGCGGGCGATACCGTGATTGGCGTACTGGCGGCGGCGCTGGCGGCGGGCAAACCGCTCGAAGAAGCCTGCTTCCTGGCTAACGCGGCGGCTGGCGTGGTGGTCGGCAAGTTGGGGACTTCTACCGTCACGCCGATCGAACTGGAAAATGCCATTCGTGGCCGTGCCGATACCGGTTTTGGCGTGATGACCGAAGCGCAGTTGAAAGACGCGGTAGCGCTGGCGCGCCAGCGTGGCGAAACGGTGGTGATGACCAACGGGTGCTTTGATATTTTGCACGCCGGGCACGTTTCCTATCTGGCGAATGCGCGCCGCCTCGGCGATCGCCTGATCGTGGCGGTGAACAGTGATGACTCCACTAAACGTCTGAAAGGGCCGAGCCGCCCGGTTAACCCGCTGATGCAGCGGATGATCGTACTGGGGGCGCTGGAGGCGGTGGATTGGGTGGTCGCGTTTGAGGAAGATACGCCGCAGCGCCTGATCAGTGAGATTCTGCCGGATATTCTGGTGAAAGGCGGCGATTACAAGCCGGAAGATATCGCCGGCAGCAAAGAAGTCTGGGCCAATGGCGGTGACGTGCGGGTGCTAAACTTTGAGGACGGTTGCTCGACTACCAATATCATCAACACTATCAAAGCCAGAGACTGACGGGCGCGCCTATGCTGGAAAAAGAGTCGAAGCCTGCTAACGATATCTCTACTGTATCGGTGCAGATTGAAGCGCTGCGCGCTCAATTGCGCTATCACGAGTACAAATATCACGTCGAAGATGCGCCGGAAATTCCTGACGCAGAATATGACAAGCTGATGAATGCGCTGAAAGTGCTGGAACAGGCGCATCCTGAACGGGTGACGCCGGATTCGCCGACGCAACGGGTCGGCGCCGCGCCGCTGGATGCGTTTGATACGGTCGCACATGAAGTGCCGATGCTGTCGTTGGATAACGTCTTTGACGAAACCAGTTTTCTGGCGTTCAGCAAGCGCATCAATGACCGGTTGAAACACGATGGCGAGCTGACGTTTTGCTGCGAGTTGAAGCTTGATGGATTGGCGGTCAGCCTGCTGTATGAGAACGGTGTGCTGGTACGCGCCGCGACCCGCGGCGATGGGTCGACGGGAGAAAATATCACCGCCAACATTCGCACCATCGGCGCGATTCCGTTGCGTTTACACGGCGATACTATCCCGCAGCGGCTGGAAGTACGCGGCGAAGTATTCATGAAGCACAAGGGTTTTGAGGCCCTGAATGAGGAAGCGCGCCGCACCGGCGGTAAAGTGTTCGCCAATCCACGCAATGCGGCGGCGGGTTCATTGCGCCAGTTGGATCCGCGCGTTACCGCCACTCGCCCGTTGACCTTCCTGTGTTACGGCGTTGGGTTGGTGGAAGGCGGAGCCCTGCCGGATACCCACTGGCAGCGTTTAATGCAATTCCGCGATTGGGGGCTGCCGGTCAGCGATCGCATTCGTTTGTGTACCGGCAGTGACGCGGTGTTGGATTTCTATCGTCAGGTCGAGCAGGAACGCGGGGCGCTGGGGTTCGACATCGATGGCGTGGTGATCAAGGTCAACGAACTGACGTTACAGGAACGGCTGGGCTTTGTGGCGCGTGCGCCGCGTTGGGCGGTGGCATTCAAGTTTCCGGCACAGGAGCAACTGACCTGGCTGCGAGACGTTGAGTTTCAGGTCGGCCGTACCGGTGCGATTACGCCGGTGGCGCGACTGGAGCCGGTAGCCGTCGCCGGGGTGGTGGTCAGCAATGCCACGCTACACAATGCTGATGAAATCGAACGTCTGGGGGTGCAGATCGGCGACCGGGTCGCGGTACGTCGTGCGGGTGACGTCATCCCGCAGATCGTGAGTGTGGTGCTGTCTGAACGTCCGGCGGATGCCCGACCAGTAGTATTTCCTACTCATTGCCCGGTGTGTGGCTCTGATGTGGAGCGTGTGGAAGGCGAAGCGGTCGCCCGCTGTACCGGTGGCCTGTTCTGCGCCGCACAACGTAAAGAAGCGCTGAAGCACTTTGTTTCACGCCGCGCGTTGGATGTGGAAGGCATGGGCGATAAAATTATCGACCAGTTGGTAGACAAAGAGTACGTCAAGACGCCGGCGGATCTGCTTCGTCTGGATATCGGCATTCTTACCCGGTTGGATCGCATGGGGCCGAAGTCGGCACAGAACCTGGTCAATGCGCTGAACAAAGCCAAATCCACCACGTTTGCCCGTTTCCTGTACGCGTTAGGTATTCGTGACGTGGGAGAGGCGACGGCAGCAAATCTGGCGGCACATTTCGGTACGCTGGAAGCGTTGCAGGCGGCCGATCTGGACGCTTTGCAGCAGGTGCAGGATGTCGGCATCGTGGTAGCGACGCATGTGCGCAATTTTCTTGATGAGGCGCACAATCAGCAGGTGATTCAGGAATTGATCGGCGATGATGTCGGTCTTCACTGGCCGGATCCGGTGGTGGTGGATGTTGAAGCGTCAACGAGCCCGTTTGCCGGCAAAACCGTGGTATTGACTGGCTCGCTGAGTCTGTTGTCCCGTGATGAAGCCAAAGATCGTCTTACCGCGCTGGGAGCGAAGGTCAGCGGCAGCGTGTCGAAGAAAACCGATCTGGTCATCGCCGGCGAAGCTGCCGGTTCCAAGCTGACCAAAGCGCAAGAGCTGGGTATTGACGTCATTGATGAAGCGGAGATGATGCGTCTGCTGGGGTGAGTCCGTATGGAAAAAGAGGATCTGCTGGCAATCGCCAATACGCCGATGCCGTTCGGCAAATATAAAGGCCGAATGCTCATTGATTTGCCGGAAGAGTATCTTTTATGGTTCGCCCGCAAGGGCGAATTTCCGGCAGGGCGGTTAGGCGAGTTGATGCAGATTACGCTTGCGATCAAGATGGAAGGGCTGCAAGGCTTGGTGAAGCCTCTGCGTCGCTCCTCATCCTGATCCTTTGTTATCTGCGCATACTGTAGTTTTGGCGTGAGTTTTGGCGCGTTGCCGGGCAAGCGCTGATGTTCGGCGACCGCACAGGTTCCTGCTTTCCGGCGTCTCTGGCCTCAATCATTCGCGTTACCCGCCGGACGTGTTTCCTGAAAACAAAAAAGCATCATTAATCAGAATGATAAATGATGCTTTCGTTCATGCCAGGCGATAATCAGCCGAATACAGGATTAGATGTAAATATTGACGCTGTTCTCGTCCGTCGGCATATTGACGCCTTCCTGAGGCTGGCTCGACGACAGAGCGGAAGAGGCTTCCGACAGCTGATTCTGCTGTGATTTTTGCTGCTGCAACTGCTGGATTTGTGCCTGAAGCTGCTGAATTTGCGCCTGAATCATAGCTTGCTGTTGTGTAATTATTTGACGCTCTTGATCGGTCGTCGCTTCTTTCGCTTGCTGGGTCAACTGAAGTGATTGCTTGGTCAGCGCTTGAATTTCCTCGCGTAACTGGGAAATCTGCTGATTAATACCGGTGCTACTGCTGCCTGATGATGCCGAGGCGGCTGCTGTTGCTGAGCCTATAGAGCTTGCCATAAATTCCTCCTGAAAATAGCCATAATAGCTACGCTGTTATCGGCGTCACGCTGCAATGGCTTTAATGAGCTTTTCACTTTCTTGACAAATTCGTCTTGATAGTAACATGTCGAAACTAACTGAGCGACCGACCATTAGCGGGTATTCTCCAGCCTGGCGGGCACTGAGCACAGATAAATGCGTTATGCCGCGACTTGATAGGGATAGCGCCCTTTATGCATCAAGTTTCATATTCATCATTGGGCTATTTTATCATTGGGCCATGCCCGACAGGCTACCGTTGGTGACATTCACATGAGTAAATGCCGATTTATCATTCATCCCAATCACTTATCCAACTTGTTGAGCATTCACCACTAGCCGGAAAAGCAAAACCCGCTGAGTTGGCAGCGGGCTGGGTTATCGTGTCATTTCTCTGGCAGACCGATCAGATATAAATATCGATCGCATGTTCGGCCGAGGGGCGATTAACGCCTTCAACCGGCCTGACCATCGGTTTGCTTTCCTGCGGCGGCACCTGCTGGCTTTGCAACTGAGCAATCTGGCCTTGCATGACAACAATCTGAGCTTGCATTGATTGTTGTTGCCCGTTAATCGTCGTTTCCTGCTGTTTTTTGGTACTTTCGCCCGATGTCTCGGCGGCTTTCAGGTTTTGCAGATTACGTTCGGAAACCTTTTGTTCAGTATTGGTTTCGACGCTGGTGGATGCTGGCACCGGCATCACTGCAAACGCAGAGCTGGTAATTGGACTCAGCATACATCCTCCTGATTAGGTCGTCTTTGCAGGGGGATGTCCCTGCTATCTCTATTATCGGCACCTGGCGCGATTCTATGAGTAAGTATTAACCAAAAAGTCAGCTCTGGCTACTCTTTGCACAGGATACAGAGGTAAAGAATTGTATCTTTATGCCTGACATCATTTCCCGTAGACATTAATTGCATCGGTTAATCGCAGCGCCTGTTGGCTGAGGCTGGTGGCGAATTCGGCTGACTGATCGACCATGCTGGTGTTGCCGGCGGTCATCTGCTCAATCTGGGCGATAGAACCATTGATCAGTGTTAACGCTTCGGTTTGTTCCCGGGTGGCGTTGCTGATCTCGCCTATCATCGCGGCGACCTGCTGCACATCATTGATAATGTCCTGAATATGCAGCCCGGCGTTGTCCACCAGTGCGCTACCGGTTTCAACGCTGGCCATGTTGGCATCGATCAATGTCTTGATTTCGCGCGCGGCGGAAGCGGAATGCTGCGCCAGATTGCGAACTTCCGCCGCCACAACCGCAAAACCGCGTCCTTCTACGCCGGCGCGCGCAGCTTCTACCGCCGCATTCAGCGCCAGAATGTTGGTCTGAAAAGCAATACTGTCGATGACGCCGATGATGTCGACGATTTTGCGGCTGGCATTTGAGATAGCCTCCATCATACCCACGGCTTCGGCCATGATATCGCCGCCTTTACGGGCGGCATGACTGGCATTTTGCGCCATCAGCGTCGCTTGGGTAGCGGTATCGGCGCTTTGGTGTACCGCTACCGTAATCTGTTCGATAGCCGCCGCCGTTTGCTGCAGATTGGCGGCGGTTTCCTCGGTACGCGTGCTCAGGTCGCCGTTGCCGTCGGCCAATTGCTGACTGACGCTGTTGATACCCGCCACCTGCGTACTGACATCGTTGACCAATGAATGCAGATTCAGACCGAATTGGTTGACGACCCGCAGTAACAGACCGATGTCGTCTACCCGGTTGAGATGGACACCGTCCGCCCGACGGCCGGACACGACTTGTTGTGCCTGACGGAGAATCAAACGCAACGGACGGGCGATTTGCTGTTGCAGAAATTGGTCCAGCAGCACCATGAGCAGCAGCGTTGCGATAATAGACGGTATTGTACCGATGCCCAATAACGTGAGGGCCAGAGGCATCAGCCCGCCAAGCAGCACCGCCAGCCGTAACCGCCAGCGTACCGATAAGCGCTGAAATAACGATAATATCGAGAAGGGCCCGGTGCGGACCACCAGCCCTTTATAAAACCGGATATGGCGCGCCTGCTTTTTCTGTACCGCTTCATACAGCGGTTCGGCGGCACGAATTTCTTCCGCCTTGGGGGTATTGCGAACCGAAATATAGCCGGTCAACCGATTGTGATGATAAACCGGTGTGACGTTGGCGCGAACCCAATAGTGATCGCCGTTCTTGCGGCGGTTTTTTACCAGCCCTGTCCAACTGTCCCCTTGTTGCAAGGTGTACCACATATCGGCGAACGCTTCGGTGGGCATATCAGGATGGCGCACAATATTATGCGATGTGCCTATCAGTTCATGTTCATCAAACCCACTGATATGGATAAACGCCGAATTGGCGTAAGTGATGTGGCTTTTAACATCTGTGGTCGACATTAATGTCGTGTTGTCATCCAACAGGTATTCCTGTTGTGTAATAGGTGTATTAACCCTCATTAGAAATCCCGATGCTATGTGTCAGTCATGCCATGTGTCAGTAATATGCCGTGAGAATAGAAGGGCTAACGTGCGGCACGTGAGCGCCTTTCCTTGCAACTCGAATTATTTAGGGTATGTCACGGCGATAAAGAGACGAAAAAAGGGCGCTTAAAATGATAAAGCATCCTTAAGTAATATTATTCCTTTTTTGTAGGGAGGAATTTATGCTTTGACCCTTTGAATTGTCAATCAAATCATTTTTTGAACAGCGATTTTTTTACCCGGTTTAACTTTATTAAATATTGCTCGATTTTTTATTAAAGTCATCATTACAATAAAAAACTTTTCATTAACATAAATAACGAAAAAGTGCTTTATGGAATAAAAGAAAATAGGCCCGATTATTTAAAGGGGATAATGGGCGGTAATGAAAAAAGTACGGTAATTTTTGTGGATGATGAATCAAATAATTTGCGTGTGATGGCGGGATGTTTATTTAAAATTTTCGCCATCGAATGTTTTATCCGATGGCGAATAAGTCGGTTTGTTAATGTGGAAATCGATCAGGTAACCGGCGCCGGGTTAAACACCGACAGGGCGTTATGCAGGCCCCATTGATCAGACCAGGTCTTTTTCTTACCACTGGCGATATCCAAAATAAAGTGGAATAACTCCCAGCCCACATCCTCAATACTGGCTTCGCCGGTGGCGATGGTGCCGGCATTGATGTCCATCAGGTCATGCCAGCGTTCCGCCAACGCCGAACGCGTCGCCATTTTGATAACCGGCACGGCTTTCAAACCGTAAGGCGTACCGCGTCCGGTGGTAAATACCTGCACCGTGATGCCGGAAGCCAACTGCTGAGTGCCGCACACAAAATCGCTGGCCGGAGTCGCTGCGTAAATCAAACCGCGTTTGGTCGGGCGCTGACCGGGCGACAGCACTTCAACAATCGCGCTGGTGCCGGATTTGGCGATGGAGCCCAACGCTTTTTCCACCACGTTGGCCAGGCCGCCTTTTTTGTTGCCGGGCGACGGGTTGGCGCTGCGATCGGTCTTGCCGCTGTCCAGATAATCGTCATACCAGGCCATCTCTTCCAGCAGGCGTTTACCGACGTCTTCATTAATGGCGCGCGGCGTCAGTAAATGGATGGCGTCGCGGACTTCGGTGACTTCGGAAAACATCACTGTGGCGCCGCAGCGTACCAACAAGTCGGAAGCAAATCCTACCGCCGGGTTGGCAGTCACGCCGGAAAAGGCGTCGCTGCCGCCGCACTGCATACCGACGACCAGCTCAGACGCCGGTATCGTTTCGCGCTGACGGCGGTTGAGACGCTGCAGATGTTTGTCCGCCATGCTCAGGATATCGTCCACCATCGATTTGAATCCGACATGGTGTTCATCTTGCAAACGCACAATGCTGGTATCATCAAGCGAAATGGCTTGTACGTCAGGTGTGCCTTGCAGCAGGCGTTCCGGCTGAAGTTTTTCGCAACCAAGGCCGACTACCAGCACTTCGCCGCCGAAATTCGGGTTTAACGCCAGATTGTGAATGGTGCGGATCGGCACGACCGCCGCCGGGGCATTGATCGCCACGCCACAGCCATAAAGATGGTTCAGCGCCACGACGCCGTCTACGTTGGGGTAGCGAGGCAACAGGTCGCGTTCTATCAGACTGACGACATAATCCACCACACCGGCAACACAGTGCACGCTGGTGGTGATGCCGAGCAGGTTTTTGGTGCCGACGCTACCATCCGGATTGCGGTAGCCTTCGAAGGTAAAACCTTCCAGCGGCGGCAACGCCGGCGGAACCCGGGTGGCCAACGGTAGCGTCTCCAGTGCCGGCGCGCTGGGTAATTCCACCAGCGATTCGTCGATCCAACTGCCGCGTGCGATGTCTCTGAGCGCGTAACCGATGATTTCACCGTAACGTACGATCGGCGCACCAAGAGCGATATCGCTCAACGCGACCTTGTGGCCTTGTGGCACATGCTCTTTCAGTTCCAGACCGCAACTGAATCGAGTACCGGCTTTCAGGCCGTTATTGTTGACGACAATGGCAACATTGTCAGACTCATGGACCTTGATATAAAGCGGCCGCTCACTGGCCACACTCGTTGTTGTATTATCTGACATGGCGCTAACCTTCATATGTTATACCCGTCATCAGCTTTGCTGAAACTTGAATGATTTAGGGTATTTAACGCTGGTTAAAATTATATACCCGTCATACTTCAAGTTGCAGGTTCGTTGGCTTTCCTCGCTCACCCCAGTCACTTACTGATGTAAGCTCCCGGGGATTCACTGCGTCGCCGCCTTCCTGCAACTCGAATTATTTTGGGTATAACGCGCGGTTTATTTTCGCTGTTACTGCTAATAATGACTTTGCTCGGCATCAGTATAGGTGAGCTTTCTACCGACAGGCATTATGCAATTGACCGACATCCTGATGCGCTGTGCTTAATTTCTCTGGCGAAGAAACAATATGCAGTGAGACTTGTCACATTATTCCGTCAGCCTGCCTTCCTCTGCATTCTTTCTGGTTTTTCTCATCGCTGCGTTTTGTGATCGAAATGGCAAAGAGCGATGTTTTCGTGAAATGACTCCCAATGTGTTAGGCGATTGCCATAATCCATGTTGTTTGGGGTGGTGATCGTTGGGCGCTTGTCCAGTGAGGCGCCTCTCTTCGCTCTTTATAATTGTTGCCAGAAGTCGAAGAGGTCTCGTGGTTTATTTTTGCTGTTCTGTTTTTCCTTTGCTCAGGTTTCAAACCATTACCGACTCTTGATTTCATTCTGGTAACTCAACCCTACATTGTATTGTGTGGTTATTCGGAATGAATGAGCTAACCGCTATCTGAAAGTAGGAGTTCATCATGAATACCGTCAGCACAGCAGCCGGCGTACTACAAAAGAAAACCAACGCCCGTTACTGGATTGTCGTGATGCTGTTTATCGTCACGTCATTCAACTATGGCGACCGCGCCACGATTTCCATCGCCGGCTCCGCCATGTCCAAAGATATTGGTCTTGATGCCGTCGGCATGGGCTATATCTTCTCTGCATTTTCATGGGCTTATGTAATAGGCCAAATCCCCGGTGGCTGGCTGCTTGACCGTTTTGGTTCCAAGCGCGTCTACTTCTGGAGCATTTTCACCTGGTCGCTGTTTACCCTGTTGCAAGGGTTCGTCGACATCTTCCACGGTTCGGCGATCGTCATTTCGTTGTTTATGCTGCGTTTTATGGTGGGGTTGTGTGAATCCCCGTCATTCCCCGGCAACAGCCGTATTGTGGCAGCCTGGTTCCCGGCGCAGGAACGCGGCACCGCCGTTTCCATCTTCAACTCTGCTCAGTACTTCGCCACCGTTATCTTCGCCCCGATCATGGGCTGGCTGACGCATGAAGTGGGTTGGGCGCACGTGTTCTGGTTCATGGGTGGTCTCGGTATCATCATCAGTTTCCTGTGGCTGAAAGTCATTCACGACCCGAAAGATCATCCGCGTGTGAACAAAGCTGAACTGGAATACATCGAAGCGGGCGGCGCGCTGGTCAACATGGATGCGGTAGCGGCGAAAAAAGAGGTCGCTCGCGGCGAGAAATGGCACCAGATTAAACAATTACTGAGCTCACGCATGATGATGGGCGTGTATCTCGGCCAATACTGCATCAATGCGCTGACCTACTTCTTTATTACCTGGTTCCCGGTGTATCTGGTTCAGGCACGCGGCATGTCGATTTTGAAAGCCGGGTTTGTGGCATCGATTCCGGCCATCTGTGGGTTTGTCGGCGGTGTGCTGGGCGGTGTGATTTCCGATTACCTGATGCGCCGTACCCAGTCTCTCACTATCGCCCGTAAGACGCCGATTGTGCTGGGAATGTTGCTCTCTATGTCGATGGTGATTTGTAACTACGTCACCACGGAGTGGGTGGTTATCGCAGTCATGGCGATGGCGTTCTTCGGTAAAGGCATCGGCGCGCTGGGTTGGGCGGTGATGGCGGATACGGCGCCGAAAGAAATCAGCGGCCTGAGCGGTGGTTTGTTCAATATGTTCGGCAATATCTCCGGCATCGTTACGCCTATCGCCATCGGCTACATCGTCGGTAGTACCGGTTCTTTCAACGGCGGCCTGATTTATGTTGGTGTTCATGCGCTGGTGGCGGTTCTGAGCTTCCTGTTCATTGTGCAGGACATCAAGCGTATCGAGCTGAAACCTTATAAACCCAACTGATGTAGGGTAAGGACGAGAACATGAGCAGTACGCAAGATACCCCTGTCATTACCGACATGAAAGTCATCCCTGTCGCAGGTTATGACAGCATGTTGCTCAATATTGGCGGTGCGCACGGGGCGTATTTCACCCGCAACATCGTGATTCTGAAAGACAACGCCGGTCACACCGGCGTTGGTGAAGCACCGGGCGGCGAGGTGATCTACAACACGCTGACGGCGATGACGTCACAGGTGGTCGGGTCTCAGGTAGCGCGCATGAACCACCTGGTACACCAGGTACACAAAGGCAACCAGTCTTCGGATTTCGACTCGTTCGGCAAAGGCGCCTGGACGTTCGAATTGCGGGTCAACGCTGTCGCCGCACTGGAAGCCGCCCTGCTGGACCTGCTGGGGCAGCACCTGAATGTGCCGGTGGCTGAGTTGCTGGGGCCGGGCAAACAGCGCGACGAAGTCACGGTACTGGGCTACCTGTTCTATATCGGCGATCGCACTAAAACCGATTTGCCCTATCTGGAAGGTGAGCAGGGTAAACATCCGTGGTATCACCTGCGCCATCAGAAGGCTATGGACAGCGAGGCCGTGGTGCGGTTAGCGGAAGCGGCGGCCGATCGTTACGGTTTCAAAGACTTCAAACTGAAAGGCGGCGTGTTGCCGGGCGAGCTGGAAATCGACGCTGTGAAAGCGTTGAAAAAGCGCTTCCCGGATGCCCGCATCACGGTAGACCCGAACGGCGCCTGGCTGCTTGATGAAGCGATCGGCTTGTGTAAAGGCCTCAATGATGTGCTGACTTACGCAGAAGACCCCTGCGGCGCGGAGCAAGGTTTCTCCGGCCGTGAAGTGATGGCGGAGTTCCGTCGCGCTACTGGGCTGCCGGTCGCCACCAACATGATTGCCACCAACTGGCGTGAAATGAACCACGCCGTGATGCTGCAGGCGGTGGATATCCCGCTGGCAGATCCGCACTTCTGGACCATGCACGGCGCGGTGCGAGTGGCGCAACTGTGCGATGAGTGGGGGCTGACCTGGGGTTGTCACTCCAACAACCACTTCGATATTTCGCTGGCGATGTTCACCCATGTGGGCGCCGCGGTGCCGGGCAAACCGACCGCTATCGATACTCACTGGATCTGGCAAGAAGGCCAGCACCTGACCAAAGAGCCGCTACAAATCGTTAACGGCAAAATCAAGGTGCCGGACCGTCCAGGGCTGGGGATTGAACTGGATATGGAGCAGGTGATGAAAGCCCATGACCTGCACAAGAAACTGCCGAGCGGCGCGCGCAATGACGCCGCAGCGATGCAGTACCTGATCCCCGGCTGGCAATTTGATCGCAAACGCCCGGTATTCGGACGCGAGTTACCCAAGAATTCTACGTTTTAACAGAAGGAAATTACCATGACGTCGCAAAGTTCTACCCCGGTTATTACCAGTATGCAGGTGATCCCTGTCGCCGGGCACGACAGCATGTTGCTGAACCTCAGCGGGGCGCACGCGCCGTACTTCACCCGTAATATCGTGATCATTAACGACAACGCGGGTCATACCGGCGTGGGGGAAATCCCGGGCGGCGAGAAGATCCGCCAGACGCTGGAAGATGCCGCCGCGCTGGTGGTGGGTAAAACGTTAGGCGAATACAAAAATGTGATGAGGGCGGTACGCAATCAGTTTGCCGACCGCGATGCTTCCGGCCGTGGTCTGCAAACCTTCGACCTGCGCACCACTATTCACGTGGTGACCGGTATTGAAGCCGCGATGCTGGACCTGCTGGGGCAGTTCCTGAACGTACCGGTGGCGGCGTTGCTGGGCGACGGTCAACAGCGTGATGCGGTGGAAATGCTCGGTTATCTGTTCTATATCGGCGATCGCAACAAAACCGACCTGCCGTACCAGAGCCAGCCGAATGAAACATGCGATTGGTATCGTCTGCGCCACGAAGAAGCGCTGACGCCGGAGACGGTAGTGCGTCTGGCGGAAGCCGCGTACGAAAAATACGGCTTCAACGATTTCAAACTGAAAGGCGGCGTGCTGGCCGGCAGCGAAGAGGCCGAAGCGGTGACGGCGCTGGCCAAACGCTTCCCGCAGGCGCGCATTACGCTCGACCCGAACGGCGCCTGGTCGTTGGAAGAGGCGATTCGCCTGGGTAAACAACTGCGCGGCGTGCTGGCTTACGCCGAAGACCCGTGCGGTGCCGAGCAGGGTTTCTCCGGCCGTGAAGTGATGGCGGAATTCCGTCGCGCCACCGGCCTGCCTACCGCCACCAACATGATCGCCACCGACTGGCGTCAGATGGGGCACACTATTTCCCTGCAGTCGGTGGATATCCCGCTGGCGGACCCGCACTTCTGGACGATGGAAGGCTCGGTGCGTGTGGCGCAGATGTGCCATGAATGGGGCCTGACTTGGGGCTCGCATTCTAACAACCACTTTGATATTTCACTGGCGATGTTCACCCACGTGGCTGCCGCCGCACCGGGTCGCATCACCGCCATTGATACCCATTGGATTTGGCAGGAAGGCAACCAGCGTTTGACCAAAGAGCCGTTGCAGATTGTCGGCGGTATGGTTGAAGTACCGAAGAAACCGGGGCTGGGCGTCGAGCTGGATATGGAGCAGGTGATGAAAGCCCATGAGCTGTATAAAAACATGGGGTTGGGCGCGCGTAACGACGCCGTCGGTATGCAGTACCTGATCCCTAACTGGACGTTTGATAACAAACGTCCTTGCCTGGTCCGTTAATCCATCGCCGTTCGTTAATTAAGGTGCGCCGTCTCATCCGGGGCGGCGCGGTAAAGAGTAAGGACAAAACATGAAGACGCCACTGTTGCCTAACCAATTTCGCCAGGATTTACGTCAGGGAAATACCCTGATCGGTTGCTGGTGTGCGCTGGCTAATCCGATTTCCACCGAGGTATTGGGGCTGGCAGGGTTTGACTGGCTGGTACTGGACGGCGAGCACGCGCCGAACGACATCAACACCTTTATTCCGCAACTGATGGCGCTCAAAGGCAGCCACAGCGCGCCGGTGGTGCGTCCGCCTTGTAATGAGCCGGTAATTATCAAGCGTTTGCTGGATATCGGTTTCTATAACTTCCTGATTCCTTTTGTGGAAACCGAAGAAGAGGCCGTTCGCGCCGTTGCATCGACCCGTTATCCGCCGGCGGGGATTCGCGGCGTGTCGGTCGGTCACCGCAGTAACGCCTACGGCACCGAGCCGAACTACTTTGCCACCATTAACGACAATGTCACCGTGCTGGTGCAGATCGAAACGCAGGAAGGGGTGGACAATCTGGACGCGATTGCCGCCGTCGATGGCGTTGACGGTATTTTCGTCGGGCCGGGCGACTTGTCGGCGGCACTGGGGTATCTGGGCCAGCCGAATCACCCGGAAGTACAGAAAGTGATTCGTCACATTTTCGAGCGTGCGGCCGCCCACGGTAAACCGAGCGGTATTCTGGCGCCGGTAGAAGCGGATGCCCGTCGTTATCTGGAATGGGGCGCGCGTTTTGTTGCCGTCGGTAGCGATCTGGGCGTGTTCCGCGGCGCTACGCAGGCATTGTGCGAGAAATTCAAAAAGTAATTCGGATTAATCAGGGCCGCATCGGCCATCAACATATCTGACCATGTCACTGAATGGACAACGAGGTTATCGCAATGAAAATTGGTTTTATTGGACTGGGTATCATGGGAAAACCGATGAGCAAAAACCTGATTAAAGCGGGTTATTCATTGGTCGTACTGGATAGAAATAATGAAGCCGTCGCTGAAGTGACGGCGGCGGGCGCTACCTCGGCGGCAACGGCGAAAGCCATCGCCGAGCAGAGCGATATCATCATTACCATGCTGCCGAACTCACCTCACGTGAAAGAGGTGGTGCTGGGTGAGAACGGCGTGATCGAAGGCGCACGCAAAGGCACCATCCTTATCGACATGAGCTCCATCGCACCGTTGGCCAGCCGTGAAATTGCCGCCGCTCTGGCGGAAAAAGGCGTCGACATGCTGGATGCGCCGGTTAGCGGCGGTGAGCCGAAAGCCATTGACGGCACGCTGTCGGTGATGGTGGGCGGCGACAAAGCGATATTTGACCGCTGCTACGACGTGATGAAGGCAATGGCCGGCTCGGTGGTGCACACCGGTGATATCGGCGCGGGCAACGTCACCAAACTGGCGAACCAGGTCATCGTGGCGCTGAATATCGCAGCGATGTCGGAAGCGCTGGTACTGGCAACCAAAGCCGGTGTGAACCCGGATCTGGTGTATCAGGCGATTCGCGGCGGTCTGGCAGGCAGCACCGTGCTGGATGCGAAAGCGCCTATGGTGATGGACCGTAACTTCAAACCCGGTTTCCGCATCGATCTCCACATTAAAGATTTGGCTAACGCGTTGGATACGTCGCACGGCGTCGGCGCACAGCTGCCGTTGACCGCGGCGGTGATGGAAATGATGCAGGCGCTGAAAGCCGATGATTTAGGCGGCGCCGACCACAGCGCGCTGGCTCGCTATTACGAGAAGTTGGCCAAAGTGGAAGTCACTCGGTAGTTAACGGGGCGGCGTCGGTAACAGATTCGCCGCCGCCCGGTTGACGGAACATTTTTGACTAGCGCCGGTTCTGCAGCGCGGGTAGTTGATGACGCGAGTCGTTTATGAAAATAGTTATCGCACCGGATTCTTACAAAGAGAGCTTATCTGCCCAGGAAGTGGCGACGCAGATTGAAGCTGGTTTTCGGGAAGTGTTCCCTGAGGCGAGCTACGTAAAACTGCCGGTCGCCGACGGGGGAGAGGGAACCGTGGAGGCCATGGTGGCGGCAACCCGCGGTAAAATCGTCAAAGTGAACGTCACCGGTCCGCTGGGCGATGATATCGAAGCCTTTTTCGGACTGTCAGGTGATGAGAAAACGGCGTTTATCGAGATGGCGGCCGCCAGCGGGTTGGAACGGGTGCCGCCGCACCTGCGCAATCCGCTGTTGACCACCAGTTATGGCACCGGCGAGTTGATTCGTTGCGCGCTGGACCACGGCGTTCGCCACTGCATTATCGGCATCGGCGGCAGCGCCACCAATGATGGCGGCGCGGGCATGGTGCAGGCGTTGGGTGCGCAGTTGCTGGATGAGGCGAAGCAGCCGATCGGCTTCGGCGGCGCGGAACTGGCGCGGCTGGCGTACATTGATGTCCGCTCGCTGGACCCACGTATTCAACAGTGTCGGTTTGAGGTGGCGTGCGATGTCACCAATCCGCTCACCGGCAAACAAGGTGCATCGGCGGTGTTCGGGCCGCAGAAAGGCGCCAGCGAAGCGATGGTGGAACAGTTGGATCAGGCATTGCAGCACTATGCCGGCGTTATCCGCCATGATTTGGATATCGACGTGGAACAGGTGTCGGGCGCCGGTGCCGCCGGCGGTATGGGTGCGGCGTTGCTGGCATTCTGTGGCGCAGAATTACGGCGGGGCATCGAGATTGTCACTGAAGCGCTGGGGCTGGATGAACTGGTCAAAGATGCTTCGCTGGTGATCACCGGCGAAGGCCGTATCGATAGCCAGACTATTCACGGCAAAGTGCCGATTGGCGTGGCGTCGGTCGCCAAACGCTATCATAAACCGGTGATCGGCATTGCCGGCAGCCTGACGGCGGATGTGGGCGTGGTCCATGACCATGGGCTTGATGCGGTGTTCAGTGTGCTCTACACCATCTGTTCGCTGGAAGAAGCGTTGGATAACGCCGCCGACAACGTGCGGATGACGGCGCGTAATATCGCCGCCACCATCAAACTGGCGCAGGCGATCGCTTGAGTCAATCACCGGCCGTCGTCGCGACGGCTGATCAAACCGGCAGGCGTTGCCGTTGTATGCATCCGCCTGCCTGATGGCGCTCGCGTTTTCCGAAGCCGGCGGCGTGAGGTTCAGGTTGAGATTGCCAGCCGTTTGCGCGCGGCCTTTTCAACGTTTGCCATTTCATCCATCAATTCCAGCCATTCCGGCTCGAGCTCGTTCACGGACATGCCTTTACGCAGCGACTGTTCGAGGTAATGGCAAATCTGTTTGAGTCGCGGCACGCCGCTATAGCTGCAACTGCCATGCAACTTGTGAATGATGTCGACCAGATGGTCCGGTGGATTGCCATCCAGTACCGCATTGACCTGACGACGCACGTCGGGCAGGAACTCCAGCAACATCGCCAGCAGGTCGCGTGCCAGATCCGGTTTGCTGGCGGCTTGCCGTAACGCCAAATCCCAGTCCAGCGACAACGGCGACGGCGCGCTGATGGTCGGTGAAGCCGGCTCCGGCTGTTGATGTTGATGTTGATGTTGATGTTGCGGTTTGACGGCGTGTTTTAGCAACGTCTGGCGCAGCATCTGTTCGTCGATCGGTTTGGACAAATAATCATCCATACCGGATTGCAACAGCTCTTCACGCTCGCCGCTCATGGTATGCGCGGTGACCGCGACGATGGGCGTATGCGTATGTTGGGGTAAGCGGCGAATATGCTCGCTGGCTTGCAGCCCGTCCATGCCGGGCATCTGAATATCCATCAGGATGATATCCAAACGCGTTTCCTGTGCGCGGGCGATGGCGTCGGCGCCGTTCTCACACAAAATAATGTTTTCCACCTGCTCTTCCAGCAAGGCGCCAATCAGCTTCAGATTGGCCGGATTGTCGTCCACCGCCATCACATTGAGCGGCAAACGATTGAACGATGCCGTGGGAGGCGGCAGCGTATGCACCTCATTATCCTGGTTAAACAGGCTGTTATCCTGCAACAGCGACAGCAACCGGGGCGCCGTGATGGGTTTGCTCAGGCTGGCATGAATACCGAACGACATCAGTTGCTCCGCTTCCAGCTCCGCCATGCTGGGCAGCGCCAGAATCACGCTGGATGCCAGACGGCAGAAGTCGCGGATTTGCGGCGTAAAATCCAGCAGCGTATTGCGGAAGTGGATCGGCACGCCGATTAACAGGATATCGAAAGTCCGTTCCGGCAACTGTTCCAGCGTCGGGCTGTAGCTGACGGTGAGCGGCGTATGCACCAGAATGTCCAGCGTCGCCTGGGCCGCCGCCGGGTTGGTTTCCACGTAGGCCAGATGTTTGCCCTGCAAACGATCAAAGTGATAATCAGGTTCCAGCATGTGCGGGTTCAACTGCAGGTTGACGGTACACCAGAAGGTGGTGCCCTGATTCGGCTTGCTGTGAAAACTGATATCACCGCCCATTTCCCGCACCAGCCGCTGGGTGATCACCAACCCCAGACCGGTGCCGCCGTGCTGGCGCGAAATGCTGGTATCCGCCTGGCGGAACGCCTGAAACAGCTGGGTTTGTTGCGCTTCGGCGATACCGATGCCGGTATCCTTAATCTGGATTTCCAGCAGCACCTGCAGATTTTCCTGCTTGCGCTTTTCGATGCGAATATCAATGTTGCCTTGCTCGGTAAATTTGATGGCGTTGCCCAACAGGTTGGTGACGATTTGCTGTAAACGCAGCGGATCGCCGACAAACTGCTCCGGCACGTCATGCTGAATGTTCAGCGTGAGCTCCAGCCCTTTTTCATGGGCGGTATGCGCCAGCAGCATAATCACTTCATCCAGCGTGTTATGCAGCGAGAACGGAATATTCTCCAGCACCAATTTCCCGGCTTCCAGCTTGGAGAAATCCAGCACGTCATTGATGATGTTGAGCAGATTATTGGCAGATCGCTCAATGGTTTGCAGATAATCCTTCTGGGTCGTCGTCAGTTGGGTTTTCAACGTCTGGCGGGTGAAACCGATGACGCCGTTAAGCGGCGTGCGCAGTTCGTGGGACATGTTGGCCAGAAATTCGGATTTGATGCGCGCCGCTTCCTGCGCCCGTTTTTTAGCCAGATCCAACTCGACGTTCTGGATCTCCATTTGCTCGAGCGTTTCGCGCAGATCATAGGTGGCTTGATCGATATTTTGCTGCATCTCCTCGTGATACGCGGTGAGCGACATCGCCATCGAGTTGATGCCGTTTTTCAGCATGTCCAGTTCGCCCAGCATATAGCCTTCCACCCGGCTGTCCAACTGACCGCGTCGGATACGATCCACCGTTTCCACCATGTTGCGGATGGGCGTGGTGACGTCGCGCATCAGGCGATAAGCCAGCAACATCGCCACTCCCATACAAAACAGCAGCAGCATCGCGGCCATGAACATCTCGCGGTATTGCTGCAACCGGATGCTGTTCAAATCCAGTTCGACCGCGACATACCCCATCGGCGCCTGCCGGCTGATCAAGGTACTGGCGGAGAGATCGCCCTCGTTTTCGATAGGCATCTGCAACACCAGGCACTCCCCTTCGTTTCGAAGCTGTAGCATGGTCGGTATAGGGGTGCCCGGCGGCACTTGCAGCAAAAACTGGCCGTGAGGGCTGTTGGTGTTGCTGGTGACGATCAACTGGTTGCGGGCATCAAATACGCTGATGGCGCGTACAATACCGGAATGATGACGATGCAGCATATTGACCAGTTGCCGCAACGACTCCGGCTGGCGCTGGGTCAACGCATAGGCGCTGTTGGCCGCCAGCGGTTTGATGATGCTGGCGCCGGCATCGGCCAACTGTTCCTGCAACTGGTTGTAACGGTGGATGACGAAAAAGCTACTGAGCAACAACCCGATCAGCATGGTTGGGGCCAGAATCAGGATCATCATCCGTGCGCGCAGACTGTATTTGGTCATGGGGTTCCAATGTGTGACAATTAAGGCCGACTATTCCATTAAATCAATGACAGCACACTTATGGCGCAATTCTACTCTCCAAACCGGCGCGTGACGACCCGGCAAACCCTTACCGTGACGGTGAATGATCTCGATCCATTCGGACAGGGAGTAGCCCGTCATCAGGGAAAAACGGTGTTCATTCCCGGCGTATTACCGGGAGAGCAGGCCGAAGTGCAGTTGACGCAAGATAAACGCCAGTTTGCTCACGCCGTACTGCGACGTTTGTTGACCACCAGCGACGAGCGCGTGACGCCGCGTTGCCCGCATTTTTCCGTGTGCGGCGGTTGCCAGCAGCAGCATGTCGATCAGTCATTACAGCATCGCAGCAAAGCCGCTGCGTTAAAACACCTGATGAAACGCGAAACCGGCGAAAACGTGCCGGAACCGGAAGTGATCGCCGGGGCCGCCTACGGCTACCGCCGTCGCGCGCGGCTTGCATTATACTATCAGGCGAAAACGCGCCGGTTGCAGATGGGCTACCGGCAGGCGGGATCGCACGATTTGGTGGATATCAGCGCCTGCCCGATTCTGCGACCGGAGTTGGAGGCGCTGCTGGCGCCGTTGCGCGATTGTCTTCGGCAGTTGCAGGCGGTACGACGGCTGGGGCACGTAGAATTGGTACTGGCTGAGCAGGGGCCACTGGTCATTTTGCGTCATCTGGATCCGTTGTGTGAGGCGGATCGGCAAGCGCTGACGGCGTTTGCGGCGGCACAAGGGGTGGCGTTGTTTGCTGCGCCGGAAGCGGACGCGCTGTCCTGTCTGTACGGCGATGCGCCGTCTTATCGTATCGCCGGGTTGTCGCTGGCGTTCAGCCCGCGGGATTTCATTCAGGTCAATGATGAGATCAATCAGCGGATGGTGGAGCAGGCGTTGGCCTGGCTGGACCCGCAGCCGCAGGACCGAGTGCTCGATCTGTTTTGTGGGATGGGGAATTTCACGTTGCCGCTGGCGGAGCGTGCCGGCCGCGTGGTCGGGGTTGAAGGTGTGGCGGCGCTGGTGGACAAAGGGCGGGAAAACGCAACGCGTAACGGCCTGACGCAGGTCACATTTTATCATCATAATCTGGAAGAGGACGTCACCCGGCAACCATGGGCGTCGATGGGATTTGATAAAGTATTGCTGGACCCGGCCCGTGCCGGCGCGCCGGGCGTGATGCCGCAGATTGTGAAACTGGCTCCCCGGCGGGTGGTGTATATATCCTGTAATCCCACTACGCTGGCGCGGGACAGTAAGCTATTGATGGCTGCCGGTTATCGTCTGGCCCGGCTGACCATGTTGGATATGTTTCCACATACCGGACATCTTGAGTCAATGGCACTGTTTTTGCTTGGTTCCGATGGCTCGGTAAAGTAGGGAGAAATTATGGTTGCGGTAAGAAGTGCGCATTTGAATACCGAAGGCAAGTTCGTGCCGGACGCGTGGATTGCCTCCCTGGGTATCGCCAGTAAAACATCGTGCGAACGCCTCGCCGACACCTGGCGCTACTGCGAAGAAAAAACAGAAGGCCACCCGGATGCGATGCTGCTGTTGTGGCGCGGCATCGAGATGGTGGAAATTCTCTCCACCCTGAGTATGGATAACGACAGTATGCGCGCGGCGATGCTGTTCCCGTTGGCGGATGCCAATGTGGTGGAAGAGGATACGCTGCGGGAAACCTTCGGCAAGAATATCGTCAATCTGGTGCATGGCGTGCGCGATATGGATGCGATTCGCCAGCTTAAAGCCACCCAGCACGATTCGATGGCTTCCGAGCAGGTGGACAATATCCGCCGTATGCTGCTGGCGATGGTGGAAGACTTTCGCTGCGTGGTGATCAAGCTCGCCGAGCGCATCGCCCACCTGCGTGAAGTGAAGGATGCGCCGGAAGAAGAACGTGTACTGGCGGCCAAAGAGTGTACCAATATCTATGCGCCGCTGGCGAATCGGCTGGGCATCGGCCAGCTCAAGTGGGAGCTGGAGGATTTCTGCTTCCGCTATCTGCATCCGGATGAGTACAAACGCATTGCCAAACTGCTGCACGAGCGGCGTATCGACCGTGAGCAGTACATCGACGACTTCGTTAAAAACCTGCGCGCTTCGATGCAAACGGAAGGGCTTAAGGCCGAGATCTACGGCCGCCCCAAACATATCTACAGCATCTGGCGCAAGATGCAGAAAAAATCGCTGTCGTTCGATGAGTTGTTCGACGTGCGGGCGGTGCGCATCGTGGTAGAGCGTTTGCAGGATTGTTACGCCGCGCTCGGTATCGTGCATACCCATTATCGCCACCTGCCGGATGAATTCGACGACTATGTCGCCAACCCTAAACCCAACGGCTATCAGTCGATCCACACCGTGGTGCTGGGGCCGGGCGGCAAGACGCTGGAAATTCAGATTCGTACCCGGCAGATGCATGAAGATGCCGAGTTGGGCGTCGCCGCGCACTGGAAATACAAGGAAGGCGCCGCCACCAGCGGGCGTTCCGGTTACGAAGGGCGTATTGCCTGGCTGCGTAAATTGCTGGCCTGGCAGGAAGAAATGGCCGACTCGGACGAAATGCTCGACGAGGTACGCAGCCAGGTATTCGACGACCGCGTTTACGTATTTACCCCCAAAGGCGATGTGGTGGATTTGCCGACCGGCTCCACGCCGTTGGATTTTGCCTACCATATTCACAGCGACATCGGTCACCGTTGCATCGGCGCCAAAGTGGGCGGGCGTATCGTGCCCTTCACTTATCAGTTGCAAATGGGCGACCAGATTGAAGTCATCACCCAGAAGCAGCCGAACCCAAGCCGCGACTGGTTGAATCCTAACCTGGGGTATATCACCACCAGCCGCGGGCGGTCTAAAATCCATAACTGGTTCCGCAAGCAGGACAGAGACAAGAATATTCTGGCGGGTAAACAGATTCTGGATGATGAGCTGGCGCATCTCGGCGTGAGCCTGAAGATGGCGGAAAAACTGCTGTTGCCGCGTTACAACATCAATTCGATGGATGAATTGCTGGCGGGCATCGGCGGCGGCGATATCCGCCTCAATCAGTTGGTGAATTTCCTGCAGTCGAAGGTTAATCAGCCGAGTGCGGAAGAGCAGGATCGCGAAGCGCTGCGCCAGTTGACGCAGAAATCTCAGCAGCCGGCTCAGCGCGTCAGCGCTAAAGACAACGGCCGGGTAGTGGTGGAAGGGGTCGGCAACCTGATGCATCACATCGCGCGCTGCTGCCAGCCGATTCCGGGTGACGATATTATCGGCTTCATCACCCGCGGACGCGGTATTTCCATCCACCGTGCCGACTGCGAACAGCTCGACGACCTGCGCAGTCACGCGCCGGAGCGCATTGTCGAAGCGGTATGGGGCGAAAGCTACTCCAGCGGCTATTCGCTGGTAGTCAGGGTGACCGCCAACGATCGCAGTGGCCTGCTGCGTGATATCACCACCATTCTGGCTAACGAAAAGGTCAATGTGTTGGGGGTTTCAAGCCGCAGCGACGTGAAACAGCAGCTCGCCACCATCGACATGGACATCGAGATCTACAACCTGCAGGTGCTGGGCCGGGTGCTGGCCAAGCTGAATCAACTGCCGGATGTGATTGACGCCCGGCGGTTGCAGGGCAATTGATTGATACTGTTTTTACTACCGTAAGGCGGGCCGGTCCCGCCTTTGCCATTTTATTATCAGGATTACCATGAATTCATCTGCCATCGAACGTTTACTCCGCATCATGCAGCAACTGCGCGACCCGGAAAACGGTTGCCCGTGGGATCGCGAACAGACGTTTGACACTATCGCTCCTTACACGCTGGAAGAAACCTACGAAGTGCTCGACGCCATCAGCCGTAAGGATTTCGACGACCTGCGCAGTGAACTGGGCGACTTGCTGTTTCAGGTGGTGTTCTACGCCCGTATGGCGCAAGAGCAAGGGCTGTTTGATTTCTCGGATGTGTGCGACGCCATCAGCGACAAGCTGGAGCGCCGCCATCCGCATATCTTCGGCGATGCTACCCTGTCGAGCAGCGAGGCGGTGTTGGCGAACTGGGAACAGACCAAGGCGCAGGAGCGGGCGGAAAAAGATCGTCATTCACAACTGGACGATATCCCGCAGTCGTTGCCCGCGTTGATGCAGGCGCACAAAATTCAGCAGCGCTGCGCCGCCGTCGGTTTCGACTGGACCACGCTCGGGCCGGTGGTAGACAAACTGTACGAAGAAATTGACGAGGTAATGGCTGAAGTGCAGCAGGCGGTGATCGACCCGGAAAAGCTGGGCGAGGAGATAGGCGACATGCTGTTTGCCGCAGTCAATTTATCTCGTCATCTTGGGCATAAAGCGGAAATCGCGCTGCAACAGGCCAATCGCAAATTCACGCGGCGTTTCCAGCAGGTGGAACAACGAATTACCGGGCAAGGGAAAACTCTCGCCGAGGCGACGCTTGAAGAGATGGAAACCGCCTGGCAACAGGTAAAAGCATCAGAAAAAAAGAACTGAATTCATTTTCTGAATGAAAACCGAGTTTTATACGGTTTTTTGTACTATCCGGCTGATTTTAAAACCGGTCATCGTCTCTCGCACGGGCGAGAAGTACCGCATCAGCCGGAGCCTGTCAACGTCACAAAGGGTAAAACGATCATTTGTGGCGCTTCCCAGGTTCAGGTATACTACTTTCCCGTCCTGGTCTTTCCATCGTCCTTAAACCTAAACTTTCAGGTTCAGCATGACAACTAATTATATTTTTGTGACCGGCGGGGTCGTATCCTCTCTGGGTAAAGGCATTGCCGCAGCCTCCCTCGCGGCTATTCTTGAAGCCCGTGGCCTCAACGTGACCATCATGAAACTGGACCCGTATATCAATGTGGATCCGGGCACGATGAGCCCGACGCAGCACGGCGAAGTGTTCGTTACCGAAGATGGCGCCGAAACCGATCTCGACTTGGGTCACTATGAGCGTTTTATTCGCACAAAGATGACGCGCCGCAATAACTTCACCACCGGACGCATTTATTCTGACGTTCTGCGTAAGGAGCGTCGGGGCGATTATCTGGGGGCGACCATTCAGGTTATCCCGCATATCACCAACGCCATTAAAGAACGCATTATCGAAGGCGGCGAAGGCCACGATGTAGTGCTGGTGGAAATCGGCGGTACGGTCGGCGATATCGAGTCACTGCCGTTCCTTGAAGCGATTCGCCAGATGGCGGTGGAAGTGGGCCGTGAGCACACGCTGTTTATGCACCTGACATTGGTGCCGTATATGGCGGCGGCCGGTGAAGTGAAAACCAAGCCGACTCAGCACTCCGTGAAAGAATTGCTGTCCATCGGCATCCAGCCTGATGTGTTGATCTGCCGTTCCGACCGCACGGTGCCGGCTAACGAACGCGCGAAAATCGCGCTGTTCTGCAATGTGCCGGAAAAAGCGGTTATCTCGCTGAAGGACATTGATTCCATTTATAAAATTCCAGCGCTATTGAAATCTCAGGGTCTGGACGATTATATTTGTAAACGATTCAGCTTAAACTGTCCGGAAGCAAACCTGTCAGAATGGGAACAGGTGATTTACGAAGAAGCCAACCCGGGCGGCGAAGTGACCATCGGCATGATCGGCAAGTATGTGGAACTGCCGGATGCCTACAAATCAGTGATTGAAGCGCTGAAACACGGCGGTCTGAAGAACCGCCTGACGGTTAACATCAAGCTTATCGATTCGCAGGACGTGGAAACGCGCGGCGTCGATGTGCTGAAAGGTTTGGACGCGATTCTGGTGCCGGGTGGGTTCGGTTACCGCGGGGTGGAAGGGAAAATCATGGCGGCGCGCTATGCCCGTGAGAATAACATCCCGTACCTTGGCATCTGTCTGGGAATGCAGGTGGCGCTGATGGAGTTCGCCCGCAATGTCGCCGGTATGGAAGGCGCTAACTCCACCGAGTTTGTACCAGACTGTAAGTACCCGGTGGTGGCGCTGATTACCGAATGGCGTGACGCCGACGGTAATATCGAGGTGCGCAGCGAAGACGGCGACCTTGGCGGCACCATGCGTGTAGGCGGGCAGCAGTGCCATCTGACCGAAGGCAGCCTGGTGCGTCAGATGTACGGTGAACCGACGATTATTGAGCGTCATCGTCATCGTTACGAAGTCAACAATATGCTGTTGAAACAGATTGAAGCGGCGGGATTACGTGTTGCTGGTGTTTCCGCCGACCGTAAGCTGGTGGAGATTGTCGAGCTTCCTGATCATCCGTGGTATGTGGCTTGTCAGTTCCATCCGGAGTTTACCTCCACACCGCGTGACGGGCACCCGCTGTTCGCCGGCTTTGTGAAAGCCGCCGGGGCGTACCAGAAACGCCAGGTGAAGTAAGGTTTTACCGATGAAGTGAGTTTTGCAGCAACGCGCGGTCCTCTGATCGCGCGTTGCCGTCTGAGGTTTTAGTTTAACTTGTACTGAGGAAAATCTGATGTCCAAAATCGTTAAAGTCATTGGCCGTGAAATCATCGACTCCCGCGGAAACCCGACCGTTGAAGCGGAAGTGCATCTGGAAGGTGGTTTCGTTGGTCTGGCTGCCGCACCGTCAGGCGCATCTACCGGTTCTCGCGAAGCGCTGGAACTGCGTGACGGCGACAAATCCCGTTTCCTGGGCAAAGGCGTGACTAAAGCCGTTGCCGCGGTAAACGGCCCGATCGCACAGGCTATTCTGGGCAAAGACGCCAAGGATCAGGCTGCTATCGACAAGATCATGATCGATCTGGACGGTACTGAGAACAAATCCAACTTCGGCGCCAACGCCATTCTGGCTGTTTCTCTGGCTAGCGCCAAAGCCGCTGCGGCGTCTAAAGGCCTGCCGCTGTACGCGCACATCGCCGAACTGAACGGCACTCCGGGCAAATACTCTATGCCGCTGCCGATGATGAACATCATCAACGGTGGTGAGCACGCCGACAACAACGTCGATATCCAGGAATTCATGATTCAGCCGGTTGGCGCTTCAAGCATTAAAGAAGCTATCCGTATGGGTTCTGAAGTATTCCACAACCTGGCGAAAGTGCTGAAGTCTAAAGGCATGAACACCGCTGTGGGCGACGAAGGCGGCTATGCGCCGAACCTGGGTTCCAACGCCGAAGCGCTGGCTGTTATCGCTGAAGCCGTGAAAGCCGCTGGTTATGTGCTGGGCAAAGACATCACCCTGGCGATGGACTGCGCTGCATCTGAATTCTACAAAGACGGTAAATACGTTCTGGCCGGCGAAGGCAACAAAGCGTTCACCTCTGAAGAATTCACTCACTTCCTGGAAGACCTGACCAAACAGTACCCGATCGTTTCCATCGAAGACGGTTTGGACGAATCTGACTGGGCTGGTTTTGCTTACCAGACCAAAGTGCTGGGCGACAAAATCCAGCTGGTTGGCGACGATCTGTTCGTTACCAACACCAAGATCCTGAAAGAAGGTATCGAAAAAGGTATCGCCAACTCCATCCTGATCAAGTTCAACCAGATCGGTTCTCTGACCGAAACGCTGGCGGCTATCAAGATGGCGAAAGATGCGGGCTACACTGCCGTTATTTCTCACCGTTCCGGCGAAACCGAAGACGCTACCATCGCCGACCTGGCGGTAGGTACTGCGGCTGGCCAGATCAAGACCGGTTCCATGAGCCGTTCTGACCGTGTTGCCAAGTACAACCAGCTGATTCGTATCGAAGAAGCGCTGGGCGCCGCTGCACCGTTCAACGGTCTGAAAGAAGTGAAAGGCCAGGCGTAAGCGCCTGCCGTCCGGCGAGTTGCTCGCCGGAAATCACTGCTGCAATCCGGAAGCTTTTTCGCTTCCGGATTTTTTTTGCCTGCTATGCCTGCCGCGGAATCATACCGAGCGTGAGACGACACGGCATACACCATCCCTCTGTTATTTATTCACTATTTGCCTGTTTACCGCAGCCAGGTTACTGGCGTGCGAGCCTGCTCGCAGGCTTTTTCACGGCATACGCTTACGGGCATAGCAAATAATGAACCTGATCCCAAATCTTGTTTTCCCCACATGCGGCCTGCATCGCTACCCGCTAGAGTAATTCCGGACTACAGGTTCCACTGACTCGAAACCGCATTTCGATAAGAATTTTGAAGCCGATCGGTTGGTTCTTCCCGCGGATGCCAGTAGCGCAGAGGGGGTGGCAAACGTGCAAAGGTTTTTGCCTTGCCGTCTCGCTACTTTAACGCTACGGCGGCAGCGATATTTTTTGGTCCGCCGCAACACCTTCATAAATACAATCAATGAGGAAGGATGGCGATGAAAACACGTAAGATTGGGCTGGCGAATTATCTGGCCTACGGTTCCGGCGATTTTCTCGGGGCCGGCACCACGGCGCTCACCGCCGGCTGGTTGCTTTACTTTTACACCACGTTTTGCGGTCTGACGCCTATCGAGGCGACCTTTATTTTTGCCATGGCCAGGGTTCTGGATGCAGTGGTCAGCCCATTGATGGGATTCCTGACCGATAATTTCGGCTCTACCTGGCTGGGCAAACGATTCGGACGCCGCAAGTTCTTTATTCTGCTCGGTATTCCCTGTGTGTTCAGCTACAGCCTGATGTGGGTCGGCCACATGGATTACTGGTACTACCTGATTACCTACCTGCTGTTTGACGTCATCTACACCATGATACTGGTGCCTTATGAAACACTGGTGCCGGAAATGACCGATGACTTCAAACAGAAAACCAAATTCTCCGGTGCACGTATCGCACTGGCGCAGTTGTCGGCTATTCTGGCGGCATTTTTGCCGGGGATTCTGCTGGCGCATTTCGGCAAAGATAACGCCGTATCGTTTTTCTACTCCAGCCTGGTGTTCTCGGTGATTTGCGCCTGTGTGTTGACGATGGTGTATTTATTCACCTGGGAACGGCCGCGCGATCAGATGTCCGAAGCCTCATTGCGTGCGGAAAAAGAGCGCCAGTCGCTGACGCTGGGGCAAAGTTTGAAACGCCTCAACATCGAACTGCTGTCGACACTGCGCATTCGCATCTTCCGCCAGCATTTGGGGATGTATCTTGGGGGATATATCGCGCAGGACGTCTTTAACGCGGTGTTCACGTACTATGTGGTGTTCGTGCTGATGCAAAGCCCGACGGTGGCATCCAACCTGATGGGGACGATGGCGATCCTGCAGTTCATCTCGGTGATTGCGATGATCCCGTTGTGTATCAAGTTTGGTCCGGCGCCGTCTTACCGTATGGTGGTGTGCCTGTTTGGCATCAGTGCGCTTTCCTATGGTTTCCTGTACTACAGCGGGATGCACTCCGTGTTCTCGTTACTGCTGCTGGTGTCTGGTTTGGCGGGTCTGGGTCGCGGCGGCATCAACTATGTTCCCTGGAATACCTATACCTACATTGCCGATGTGGATGAAGTCATTACTGCACAACGCCGAGAAGGGATTTTCGCCGGCATCATGACGCTGACCCGTAAAGCCTCACAGGCGGGCGCGGTCATGCTGGTAGGTATTGTTCTGCAACTGTCCGGTTTTGTCTCTGGTCAGAGTGTGCAGGCGCCGGGCGTTAGCCACACTATTCTGATGGTGCTGAGTATTGGGACGGTCTGCGTGTTGGCGCTGGGCTTCCTGGTCTCTTTGCGCTTTAAACTGAATCTGCAAACGCATGAAGTGCTGCGCCAGGAAACGGCGAAGATGCGTGATGCCGGCCGTATCGTACCGGAAAAAATCACACCGGAAGCCCGCGCTACAGTGGAAATGCTGGCCGGTATGCCTTACGAATCGCTGTGGGGCAACAACAATATTGGTTATCTCAACCGTCACAAGGCGCCTGCCCGGTCAATGAGCAGTGAAACGCCTCACCACGGTGTGCACTGAGTGCACCGCGAGAGGTTGACGCGTGATGGGTAGAAGCGTGATGGGTAGAAGTCATCGATTGATGTGTAATGAAACTGGATCTGGATATCTGTTATGACCATTTTTCCTGTAAAGCATAGTGCGCTGCTGCGCCAGCCCGAATACTTCATCTCCCGGGATGAGTTAAAAGCGTTGATTTGCCGGGTGACCGACAATCTTGTCAATATCGAGGATAAAACCGGTGAGTTCCTGCTGCGGTTGGATGATGGCCGGGTGATCGATACCAAAGGCTGGGCCGGCTGGGAATGGACGCATGGCATTGGGTTGTACGGCATCTATCAGTACTATCGCCAAACCGGCGACGATAAGATGCGTGCCATCATTGATGACTGGTTTACTGCCCGGCTGGAAGAGGGCACGCCGACCAAAAACGTCAACACGGTATGCCCGTTTTTGACGCTGGCCTATCGCTATGAAGAAACCGGCGACAGCCGTTGGGTGCCGTATCTTGAACGCTGGGCAGAGTGGGTGATGTACGACATGCCGCGTACCCACAAGAACGGGTTGCAGCATATCGTCTACAACAGCGAAAACACCGATCAATTGTGGGACGACACGTTGATGATGAGCGTGTTGCCGCTGGCGAAAATCGGCAAGTTGCTCAACCGCCCCGAGTTTGTGGAAGAAGCCACTTATCAGTTCCTGCTGCACGTGCAGTACCTGATGGATCGTCAAAGCGGCCTGTGGTTCCACGGCTGGACTTTCGACGGCAACCACAGTTTTGCCCAGGCGCGTTGGGCGCGCGGCAACAGTTGGCTGACGATTGTCATCCCTGAATTTATTGAATTGCTGGATTTGCCTGAACATAACGCGACGCGTCGTTTTCTGATTCAGGTGCTGGAAAGCCAGGTTGAGGCGCTGGCGAAGTATCAGGATGATAGCGGCCTGTGGCATACACTGTTGGATGATCCTAATTCTTATCTTGAAAGCTCTGCGACGGCCGGGTTTGCCTACGGCATCCTCAAGGCGGTACGTAAGCGCTACATCGATCGCAGCTACGCTGAGGTGGCGGAAAAAGCGATGCGCGGCGTAGTGGCGAATATCAGTGAGAATGGGGAGTTGCTCAATGTGTCCTTCGGCACAGCGATGGGCAAGGATCTGGATTACTACCGCCAGATTCCGTTGACCTCAATGCCGTATGGTCAGGCGATGGCGATTCTGTGTCTGTCTGAGTACTTACGCGTGTATCTGTAAACGCGTGGAAAGGCAAGGTGATAGAACGGGCTTCCAGTGGAAGCCCGTTTTTTTGAGTGGAGCGATAACTCACAAGCCAGACAAGCTGTAATTGACCGGCAGCCAGCGATAACCGTTGGTTTTACCGTTTTCACCCTGTTGCACGGCGACGTGGCCGATGCCGGGGAACGGCAGGTGTGCGCCGGCGACCCAATAACCTTGTTTCACCGTCTCTTTCAATAACGCATCACGCGTGCGAACCGCCTGCTCGCTGTCGGAATCAAAGGCGATGGCGGTGTCCGGCAGCGGCATTTGCACTGCTTCCGCGTGCACGATATCCCCCCACAGCAGCATTTTCTGCCCGTCGCTGTTTACCAGAAAAGCAGTATGACCGGGAGTATGGCCCGGCGTAGGCACCGCGGTAATACTGGCCGGCAGAGATTGGTGATCGGTGAATGTCTTCAGTTTGTCGGCTTCGCGGATGTGGCGGAATACTTCCTGCACACGTTCAAATCCGGCTTTTTTGTCCTGCGGTGCTTTTTTCAGATTATCCGGACTCAGCCAGAAATCCGTGTCTTTCTGATTCACATAAATGGTGGCATTGGGGTACACCAGCTTGCCGTCGCTGACCAGGCCGCCGAAATGGTCGGCGTGCAGGTGAGTCACCAGGACGGTATCGACTTGTTCCGGTTTGTACCCGGCTGCCTTCAGGTTGGCCAATGTTTTGCCGGTGGTTTTACCGCCCAGCGCGCCGGTGCCGCTATCGACCAGAATCAGGTTCTTACCGGTATTGATTAAAAAGGCATTAATCGAGGTTTCTACCTGGGGTTTCAGGTAGCTGGCTTCCAGCAGGCTGATAATCTTTTCCCGCGGGGTACGGGTGAGCAATTTGTCCATCGGCATGGTATTGGTGCCGTCGGACAACGCCGTGATTTCATACTGCCCGACCATAACGCGATAATAGCCGGGCTGGGTTTTGACTGGAGCGACGGCTTCAGCATGAGCGAGTGCAGGAGCCAGAGATAATGACAAACAGAAAACAGCCAGGGGTTTTAATAACGTCATCTTACATTTCCTTATTTGAATAGCGGTCTGTTATTTGAATAAAGGTCTGCGATTTGAATAGCCATGTGACCGTATCATGCGTGGCTTATACTCGTCATACTTCAAGTTGCAGGTGTGTTGGCTGCGTGACTCGGCCCATCAATGGGCCTCGCCCTCCGGGCCGCTGCAAGCAGCGTTCAAATCTGCTCCCGGCAGATTTGTCGTTCACCCGAATCACTTACCTGAGTAAGCTCATCGGGATGAAATGAGAGACATCCTATCTCTCACCAGAGGCCAGCCGTTGGCTGGTCAAATTCGTTCCCGACGAATTTGTCACTCTCTTGCCGCGTGACAAGGCTCATTATGAGCCTTGCCCTGACGGGCCAACGCGTTGCGTTGTTCAACACGCAATGCGTGTTGTCCTGCAACTCGAATTATTTTGGGTATATTGATTATTAACCGGAAGACGTACAGGCACAAATCCCCGGTTGCCGTTCTGAGGGTATCGCACCCGGCGGTTTGGCATAGCAACCACTATCAGCGATAATAGCGGTTTAGCCAGAAGGAATACTCAAACACGATGCGTTACCCGATTAACGAAATGTTCCAGACCCTGCAGGGCGAAGGTTTTTTTACCGGCGTCCCGGCGGTATTTATCCGTCTACAGGGATGTCCGGTGGGGTGTAGCTGGTGTGACACCAAACATACCTGGGAACGGTTGCCGGATCGGCAGATCCCGCTGGCGGATATTCTGGTGAAAAGCGGGGAGAGCGATGCCTGGAGCCATTCCAGCAGTGAGGAGCTGTTGCAGCAAATGAGGCTACAGGGATACAGCGCCAAACACATCGTGATTACCGGCGGAGAGCCTTGCATCCATGATCTGACGCCGTTGACGCAAGCGCTGGAGCAGCAGGGGTTCAGCACTCAGATTGAAACCAGCGGTACGCATGAGGTGCGCTGCTCGTCGGCCTGTTGGGTAACGGTTTCTCCTAAGGTGAATATGCGCGGCGGTCTGGCGGTGCTGGATCAGGCTTTGCGGCGGGCAGATGAAATCAAGCATCCGGTGGCGCGTGAGCGGGATATCGAGGCGTTGGATGCGTTGCTGGCAAGGCTGGATGACGATAAGCCGCGGGTTGTGGCCTTACAGCCGATTAGCCAGAAGGACGACGCCACTCGGCTGTGCATTGAAACCTGCATCGCCCGCAACTGGCGCTTATCGATGCAGACTCACAAATACCTCAATATTGCCTGACGGCGCGGTTATCTGAGCGCGGCGCTGGCCGCCGACTCAGTCGTTTTCGCCGCGGTAGACGCAACCTGCGGTGCAGGTTTCCTTAACGGTCACCGCGCTCAGCAAAGGCAGCGTCGGTTTAAGTTGCTGCCAGATCCAGTGCGCCAGTACTTCGCTGGTGGGGTTTTCCAGTCCTGGAATATCATTCAGATAGTGATGATCCAACTGCTCCCAGGTGGGTTTAAACGCCGCTTTTAACTCGGCGAAATCCATCACCCAGCCGGTATAGGGATCGACCTCACCGGTAATCTCCAGACGCACCATGAAGGAATGGCCATGCAGGCGTCCGCATTTATGACCATCGGGTACATGGGGAAGTCGGTGTGCGGCTTCGAACTGGAAGTCTTTAAACAGTGTGGTTGGCATGGTGATGCTCTCATGTCATTCAAAAAACCGTCGCATACTACCGGAAAGTGCGGTGTGACGCACGTATCCTGACAACCAGACTGTCCTTTTGGTCAGTATCCGGGGCCGGCGACCTGCTCCGTCGATCGGTTATTCCGCGAGTTCAACAATCGCATCGGGGCTCCAGCCAACGGGTAACGGCGATGGGCGTTGCAGCGTCATCTTGTGCCAGGTTAAGTCGTTCACGCCGCGTGCGAATAGCGCCGGTAGGCCGGTCGGGTAGGTTTCTACCCCATAAGCGCGCCCGGTATCCGGGTTGACCAGATAAGCATTGTCCAGCCCCATGCCGGTCGGCCGGGCCGGGTTGCAAGGGGGACGAACGTCGTACAACCCTTGTTCCGGCGAATGGCTTGGGCGCTGTTCAAGCGTGATGTCATCGAAGTGAATATGACGGATATAACCAGCCGGCGTACTGTGTAAATTGATCGCGCCTTCGCTGATGCCGGACAACCGCACGAAGCGCACGTCCTCTACAACCCCCGGTTCAATCGCCGGATCGCGGTAGCGTACTGAGATAAATATGGGGTCAGCTTTACCCCAGTGACAAGGCGGTGCCGCGACGCATTCGAAAGTGATATCGCTAAAGCAGATGCGCCGAAAGGCGCCGCCATCGCGGGAAATCAAACCAATGCCACGATTGGAGTCGTAGATGGCGCAGTGGCTAACGGTTAAATCTTCAATATCGGCGAAGGTTTCGGTACCGATTTTTAGCGCGCAACTGCGTGAACGCAGCCGACAATGACTGACGGTCATGCGCTGGGCTTTATATTGCATAGCGGGCGGTTTGGCGGTGGTTTTGATGCAGAGTGCGTCATCGGCTGCGCTCAAATGGCAGTTGCGTACGGTAACATCCTGACAGCTGTCGAGGTTAAGCGCGTCGGTGTTGGCCATCGTCATGTCATTATCCACCGTCAGACGCTCGACGTTGACCTGGCGGCAACTGACCAGATGGACGGTCCACATCGGTGCATTTTCGATAGTAACGCCTTGTATTTTAACCTGTTCGCAATCTTCCAGCACCAGAATGCGCGGGCGGTGCCGTGCCGGCAGTCGATAACCTTGTTCGTCGGGTTGCGCCGAAAAATAAGCATCGGCGTTGCCGATAATTTTCCCTTGCCCGCTCAGGGTGATATTGCGCTGTTGCCGGGCATACAAAAAAGCGCGGTCAGACAGCTCAGCCACGCTGACGGTTGTATTTTGGGCAAAATCGTCATAGTCAGCACTGGCGATCAATTCTGCGCCCGCATCCAGTTGCAGGCAGAAATTGGAAGGCAGATGCAATCCTCCCAGTAAATAACGCCCCGGTTCCACCACCAGCGTACCGCCGCCTTGTGCCGCCAGCTCATCGATCGCTTGCTGGAATAACGCCGTATCGGGGGTAATGCCATCAGCCGCGGGGTGATAGGCGCGAATAAATAGCCTCATGGTTTTGGTCCTGTAGCAAGAGGAAGACGATGTTATTCCAGCATGGTTTCTGATCACAGACAGCGTTGACACGACGGGAAATTACCAAGGGTTAGAACCTCTTCACAGCTTGCCTGATGCCATCCGCCGGAATGTGAGCGTGATAACGTCATACCCGTCATGCCTGACGCGTGATGTGTGTTTCATCACATTTTTACCCCTTTGGGCAGATTCACGCAGCATCACCTGCGGATTGTGTTTTTATTCTGTTAAATAAATGTGAACCAGATCGCGTAGTCGATCCATCGTGGGCTGCGGGCTGTGAAGTAAGGGGGCCGTCATGCGCCGGGGGAGGGGGCCGCTTCCATGAAATGCGTAGTGTCGGCAGCAGACTAGACACATTTTTTCAGCCGGCCCCGCATAACCCGCATCCGGAGTGCTCCCGGCACTGGTGAAGGCAAAAACAATCTGCCTATCTTGTTTGCCTGCGGGAGGTGCTTTGTACCTGCCTGATTACCCTTCCGCCCTGAAATAACAATACAAAGAGGATCGGGGACATGATGAGATTATTAACAGGACTGATATTGTTGGCATTGACCTTACTGGGACAGGCTCAGGCGGCGGAAACGGCGACATTGCGCCTATCCTGGTGGGGCGGCAACAGCCGCCATCAGGCTACGCTGGCCGCCATTGAGGCGTTTCAGAAAAAATACCCGGGAATTACGGTCAAAGCGGAGTATACCGGTTGGGATGGGTATCTTTCGCGCCTGACGACGCAAATCGCCAGCGGTGAAGAACCGGATGTTGTGCAAATTAACTGGAACTGGATCCCGATTTTTTCCCGCAACGGCACCGGTTTCTACGATTTAAATAAACTCAACGATACGCTGAAATTACAGGATTTTCCGGCCGATGCGCTCACGACGGTTGACGGTAAAGTCAATGCTCTCTCTGCGTCGCTGAACGGGTTGGTGATGTATTACAACGTCGATACCTGGAAAAAAGCCGGGCTGGCGTACCCGACCACTTGGGAAGAGCTGTTCCAGGCCGGTAAGGTGTTCAGGGATAAACTCGGCGACAACTATTTTCCGCTGGCATCTCCGGCGCAGGATAGTGGCGAGGGGTTGCTGGAGCTGATTAACACCTACATGACCCAGAAATTCAACGTGGGCATGATTGACGAGCAGAATAAACGTTTCAACTACACGGAAGCACAGTGGCTGGAGGCATTCCGCTTCTACAAACGACTGGTGGATGACCATGTCATCCCGTCGGCGAAATACTACAACGCATTTGGCAAAGCCGGCGTGTTCGAAACCCGGCCGTGGATCAACGGCGAGTATGGCGGGGCGCAACTGTGGGCTTCCGTCGTGAAGAAATACGCTGAACCGCTGGCTCCGCCGGCCAGGCTGGAACTGGGTCCGTATATCATGACGCCGGGTTCCGATAATCCGGGGCAATTTTTCAAACCGTCGATGCTGTTTGCCATCAGCAAAAATAGCAGACACCCGAAAGAAGCGGCCCTGCTGCTTAACTTCCTGATGAATGAACCGCAAGGCAGCCTCTTGATGGGCACCGAGCGTGGCGTACCGCTCAGCCGGGTTGCGCGGCAGACGTTGCAGGACAATCAAAAGCTGGATACGCAGGATCTGGCGGTGAAGGGGTTGATGCAGGCGCTGGAAAAACCGATGCAAACCCCGGTGTCTTCCTATATCGAAGACCCACAACTGGCCAGCCTGATTTTGCAGACGGTCGAACAACTGGATTACGGCAACAAGACGGTGGAAGTCTCGGCGAAGACTTTTAGTGATGCCGGTAATCGAATCCTAAAACGGGTCATCCGCTAATCGCAGGCTCAACGGCGTTACACCTCATGACGTGACGCCGTTTGGCGCCCACCGCCGGTCTCCTGTGCCAGTAGGGTCAACTGTTGTTGCAGGCTGTCTGCCAGTGTGCGTGGGCGGGCAGCATCAAACATGACGTGCATACTGACCGGGTAGTCGCGGTGTTGCAGGCAGAAATCGTCCATTTCATGCGCCACGCCGTAGAGCGCCTGAATGTTGGTTTTGGCGATTTCACGCAGCGTCCAGTTATTTTCTACCCGCTGGCAGTAGTGCAGGGTGAAAAAGGCTTTCTGTGCATGAACAAAGGCCCGGCAATAAAGTGCCAGACCACGCCACTCCTGTAACCAGCGTTGGCGCAGCGGTTCCGGCAGGTCATGCTCGCGGGCAAACTGCATGGCAGCCTGCTGGCTTTGGTCGGCTAACTGCCAGGCGGCGTCTTTCTCCCGCACGATCTGGTACAGGTTTTGCGAAGCCAGTTCGGTGTCGTTATGAACGAAGGTGATATCGCGCCCGGAACCGGGTAACCAGTGGTTGCGATTAAGCTGACCGTACAGGCTCCAGACCGCCTGGCCGTAACTGGACGGCAACAGGCTATGGCGATGAAAGACATGGTGGCGCGCGTACAGCGACAAGGACAACGCCTGTTGCGCCTGCTCCAGCAGGGTACGCATCGTGTGGCAGAGAGTCTCGTCCGGCTGCCATTGCCAACATTCCGCCAGCCAGCGGCGGAACAGCGCGCTCTCATTGACTGGCGACGCATTATTGTTAAGCAGGCGTGCGCAGGCGAACAGCGTGAATTCGCTGAGCGACCCCAACACGCTGTGGTTATCAACGCCGTCCCAACTAATGCGGCAGATTGCGCTGACGATGGCCGGGTTCTTTTCCCGGCACCACAGCAATCGTCCTTGAACTTCGGTGTAACGCAGGAACGGCAGATTACCCCAGCCGACTTCTTCACCCGCCAGATCCAACTCCACCCAAACTTCCCGATTATCCAGCTCCAGCAGTGCCGGGTTATTGGGGAATTCCGGCCAGAAGCGTTCCGGCGTCATCTTGATAGAGGCGGCGACGGTAGTCGGCAGGCTACGAATGGCATCCAGCACATGAGACATATCGTAATGATTGGCTGGAAAAGCGCGCAACACCAGATGGCGCTGATGCGCGTGAATAACCCGGGCGACGGCGGCAAATAATTGCCGGTAGATCGGCTCGCTGTCGGTGGTGGGCGGTGTGATACCGTGCGCGATCTCTTCGCCGGGCGGCGGCGCAAAACGTATCAGGCTATCGCTGTTGGACACCGCCAGCATTAACCCGTTTAGCCGGGGAATTTGCAGCATCAACTGCTCTACTTTCGCCGCCAGATAATCACACCAGAAGTGGATATCGATATGGAGCCGGCGCGCATCGTCCAATAAATGCGGGTGTTGCAACAGCAAGTCGGTGGGGAACGTCAGCTCCTTGCATTGCAGGTACAGCGCTAACCCTTGATCGCGACAATAAGCGGCAACCTGATTGAGATAGACGCAGCGCGAGCGTTGCTGGCTGCTGATGCGATCGTCAAAACGTGTTGGTTGATACGCCGGTGGCGTCACCAGTTTATCCAGTAGATCCGCCTGCCCCAGCACCAGCGTA
The DNA here is from genome assembly GCF_007210685.1 of Dickeya sp. ws52. Classification (NCBI taxonomy): domain Bacteria; kingdom Pseudomonadati; phylum Pseudomonadota; class Gammaproteobacteria; order Enterobacterales; family Pectobacteriaceae; genus Dickeya; species Dickeya sp. ws52. Next base: position 22,755 of record NZ_SZVX01000010.1, on the reverse strand, counting down.
TTGAAACCGTAACGACGGGCGTATTCCACCAGCGCGGTTACCTGCGGCCAGTGCCAGATATCCTGGGTATTCAGTTCCAGTGCGCGACGCTGCCACATGCTCGGTATGCTCCCTGGGTCACGAATGGCGAGTATATTCTGAGGATCCGCCGTGTTGCTGCTGGTCAGGCTCCAACGGCATCTTGCCTGACGCGCCGACGCGGTGTGCGGTTTAACACGCGATTGCGCCGTCCTGCCCTCTCGAATTACTTAGGGTATAGCGGAAAATAAACATCAAAATAATCAATGCAGTAAATTGTGATCCATAACACTTAAAGCAATAAGTGTTATCAAAAAAACTATTTAGTCGTTTTGGTTATTAAATATTTCCATCATGTCTTTAATTGTTCAGATAGGGATGGTTACCTTATATCCTATCTCGCTTTCTATTTCATGAAATTGGCTATAGCGGCAACCCGGCATTAGCGTCCGTGGCCAGAACAAGGATACCGACACCACAATGACAACTCCGGCTTCTCCGACTCCGCAGCTCCCGTTGAGCGTGGAGCAACTTTCGCGTCTTCAGGCCGCGACCGGTGATCTTTCACCGACGCAACTGGCCTGGCTGTCCGGCTATTTCTGGGGCGTGGTTCAACAACAGCCCGGCGTGCTTGCCGCACCGGCCGCCGTGACGTCAACGGCAGACGCCGCGCCGCCGGCAACCATCACGCTGATTTCCGCCTCTCAGACCGGCAACGCCCGCCGAGTGGCGGAGCAGGTTCGTGACGAGCTGTCGGCCGCCGGCTTGCCGGTGACGCTGGTTAATGCCGGCGACTACAAATTCAAGCAGGTAGCACAGGAAAAACTGCTGTTGATCGTCACCTCGACGCAGGGTGAGGGCGAACCGCCGGAAGAGGCGGTGGCGCTGCATAAATTCCTGTTCTCGAAGAAAGCACCGGCACTGACGGGGGTGACATTTGCGGTATTTGGCCTGGGCGATACGTCTTACGAGTTCTTCAGCAAGGCCGGTAAGGACTTTGACGGTCGTCTGGCTGAGTTGGGAGCTGAACGCCTGCTGGATCGCGTCGATGCCGATGTCGAGTTTCAACCGTTGGCGGAACAGTGGCGTCGTCAGGTGGTCGAGGCGTTGAAGGTGCGTTTTGCCGGCCAGACGGCGGTGGCGGTGCAGAGCGTCGCCAGCGGCAAGGCCAACGCGACGGGCACTGCCAGCCCGTACCATAAGGATGCGCCCTATACCGCTTCGTTATTGACCAATCAGAAAATTACCGGTCGCAACTCCGAGAAAGATGTCCGTCATATCGAGATCGATTTGGGGGATTCCGGCCTGCATTATCAGCCGGGCGATGCGCTGGGCGTCTGGTATGAGAACTCCCCGGCGTTGGTGCAGGAACTGTTGGCGCTGTTGTGGCTGAAAGGCGATGAGCCAGTGGTGGTCGGCGGCGAAACCCTGCCGTTGGCCGAAGCGCTGCAACGTCGTTTTGAACTGACGCAGAATACGGCGCCGATCGTCGCCAACTATGCGGCGTTGTCGCGTAACGAGGCGCTGCTTGGGCTGGTGGCGGATAAATCCGCCCTGCAACAGTACGCCCAACGTACGCCGCTGGTGGATATGGTGCGTGAAGCGCCGACGGAACTGACGCCGGAGCAGCTCACCGGCTTATTGCGCCCGCTGACGCCTCGCCTCTATTCCATCGCTTCCTCACCAGAGGACGTCGGCAGCGAAGTCCATATTACTGTTGGTGTCGTGCGTTATGAATATGAAGGCCGTGCGCGTAGCGGCGGCGCATCGGGCTATCTGGCGGATCGTCTGGAAGAGGATGGCGACGTTCGCGTATTCATTGAACACAATGATAATTTCCGCCTGCCGGCTAACCCGGAAACACCGGTTATCATGATTGGCCCCGGCACCGGTATCGCGCCGTTCCGTGCGTTTATGCAGCAGCGAGAAGCCGAGGGTGCCGGCGGTAAAAACTGGTTGTTCTTCGGCAATCCTCACTTTACCGAAGATTTCCTCTATCAGGTGGAATGGCAACGTTACGTGAAAGACGGGCTGTTGACGCAGATTGATCTCGCCTGGTCGCGCGATCAGGCTCATAAGATCTACGTGCAGGACAAGATCCGTGAAAAAGGCGCGGAAGTCTGGCGCTGGATTCAGGACGGCGCCCATATTTATGTGTGCGGCGATGCCAACCGCATGGCAAAAGACGTCGAACAGGCGTTGCTGGCCGTTGCGGTTGAACATGGCGGTATGGATGCCGAACAGGCGGATGAGTTTTTAAGCGAGCTGCGTCTTGAGCGGCGTTATCAGAGAGATGTGTACTAATGAGCGAAAGATATTCTGGTCCGCTGGTGGTCGAAGGCAAGCTGGCGGATGCCGAACGCATGAAGCAGGAAAGCAATTACCTGCGCGGCACCATTACGGACGATTTGAACGACGGTCTGACCGGCGGCTTTAACGGCGATAACTTCCTGCTGATTCGTTTTCACGGCATGTACCAGCAGGATGACCGCGATATTCGTGCCGAACGCGCCGAACAGAAGCTGGAGCCGCGTCACGCCATGATGCTGCGCTGCCGTCTGCCGGGCGGCGTCATGACGCCGCAGCAATGGCTTGCTATCGACAGGTTTGCCGGCGAAAAAACGCTCTACGGCAGCATTCGTATCACTAACCGCCAGACGTTTCAGTTTCATGGCATTCTGAAAGGCGACCTGAAGTCCGCCCACCAACTGTTGCATGAGGTGGGGCTGGATGCGTTGGCCACCGCCAATGACGTTAACCGCAACGTGTTGTGTACGTCTAATCCGGTGGAGTCGGAACTGCACCAGCAGGCGTATGAGTGGGCGAAGAAAATCTCCGAACACTTGCTGCCGCGTACTCGTGCTTACGCCGAAGTGTGGCTGGATAAGGAAAAGGTCGCGACCACCGATGAAGAGCCGATTCTGGGGCCGACCTATCTGCCGCGTAAGTTTAAGACGACGGTGGTGATTCCGCCGCAGAACGATGTGGATCTGCACGCCAACGATTTAAACTTTGTCGCCATCTCAGATAACGGCCAACTGGTGGGATTTAACGTGCTGGTGGGCGGCGGTCTTTCCATCGCGCATGGCGACAAGACCACTTATCCGCGCACAGCCAGCGAGTTGGGGTACATTCCATTAGCGCAGACGCTGGCGGTGGCCGAAGCGGTGGTCACCACCCAGCGTGATTGGGGCAACCGTACCAATCGTAAAAACGCCAAGACTAAATACACGCTGGAGCGGGTAGGCGTCGACACCTTTAAACAGGAAGTCGAGCGTCGCGCCGGTATTACCTTTGAAACCGTGCGGCCGTATGTGTTTACCGGTCGGGGCGATCGCATCGGCTGGGTGAAAGGGATCGATAATAAATGGCACCTGACCCTGTTCATTGAGAATGGCCGCCTTCTGGATTACCCGGGGCGCCCGTTGAAAACCGGCGTGGCGGAAATCGCCAAAATCCATAAAGGGGATTTCCGGCTTACCGCTAACCAGAACCTGATCGTGGCCGGTGTTGCGACGCGCGATAAAGCCAAAATCGAGGCGCTGGCGCGTCAGTACGGCCTGATCGATGATAGCGTCACCGAACAGCGACAGAACTCCATGGCCTGCGTATCGCTGCCGACTTGCCCGCTGGCGATGGCGGAAGCGGAGCGCTTCCTGCCGGAGTTCGTTACCCAGGTGGAAGGCATTATGCACAAGCACGGTGTGGGCGATGATCACATCGTGTTGCGTGTGACGGGATGCCCCAACGGTTGCGGACGGGCGATGCTGGCGGAAATCGGCCTGGTGGGGAAAGCCATCGGCCGTTACAACCTGCATATCGGCGGTAATCGTGAGGGGACCCGCATTCCGCGCATGTACCGCGAGAACATTACCGAAAAAGAGATCCTGACGGAGATCGACCAACTGGTCGCACGCTGGGCCGGTGAACGTCACAGCGGCGAAGGCTTCGGCGATTTTGCTATCCGTGTCGGTATCGTTAAGCCGGTACTGGACCCCGCTATTGATTTTTACGACTGATAGGAGACGCTGATGTCAATGCTGAATCTGGAGTTGCTGCGCGACTTGCCCCAACCGGAGCAGACCGCTGCGCTGGCGGAGATTAATCAACAGCTGGAAAGTCTGTCTGCCGAGGCGCGAGTAAGCTGGGCACTGGAAAATTTGCCCGGTGAGTTCGTGTTATCTTCCAGTTTCGGCATTCAGGCCGCGGTGTGTCTGCATTTGGTTACCCGGCAACGCTCGGATATTCCGGTCATCCTCACCGATACCGGCTATCTGTTTGCGGAAACCTATCAGTTCATCGATCAATTGACCGAACAACTGAGCCTTAACCTGCGGGTTTACCGTGCCGCATTGTCTCCTGCCTGGCAGGAGGCGCGCTACGGTAAACTGTGGGAGCAAGGGGTGGAAGGGATTGAACAGTACAACCAGATCAATAAAGTCGAACCGATGAACCGGGCGTTGCAAGAGTTACAGGCCGGCACCTGGTTTGCCGGGCTGCGTCGTGAGCAATCGGGCAGTCGCGGAGCGTTGCCGGTGCTGGCGGTTCAGCGTGGCGTATTTAAGTTTTTGCCGATCATCGATTGGGATAACCGTACGGTGTACCAATACCTGAAAGCCAACGGACTGAGCTACCACCCGCTATGGGAACAAGGTTATTTGTCGGTCGGCGATACCCACACCACCCGTAAATGGGAACCGGGTATGAGCGAGGAAGAAACCCGTTTCTTCGGCCTGAAACGCGAATGCGGGCTGCATGGGTGATTCTTCAGAAAACGTGCATAAGGCTCAAACGGTTTACCAATCATGTCGCTATCGAGTGACTTGTTGTTGAATGCTGCTGGTAGCTTAGCTCGCTACCAGTGCATGATATTGCGACATGCTCTACGAGCGATGTTCCCGTCTGCCAATGCAGACTCAGGCGAACGCGAAGTGTAAAAATCGTCATGAAAACCGTTATTAAGCGTTTTTATTCTTTCACGCGCAGTTTGTTATTCCATTACGGAACTAATCATACTAATTCGGCATTTCATAACCTTTCTCTTCACGTTTTATAGTCGCGTTATAAATTTTTTAGCTTAGTAAAGGCATCTGTGAACTATCTCCCTCTATTCGCCGATCTTCGCAAACGCCCCGTGCTGGTGGTTGGCGGCGGTGAAGTGGCGACTCGCAAAATTGATTTGTTGCAACGGGCCGGGGCGGATGTCCGGGTGGCGGCACGGTCGTTATGTGAGCCGCTTCATGCGCGATATCAGGCCGGGCAACTGGCATGGGTAGCGCAGGATTTTTCGCCAGCGCTGTTGGATAACGTATTTCTGGTGATAGCGGCGACGGACGACGGGGCGTTGAATGCCACGGTCTTCGAGGAAGCGGATCGGCGCCAGTTGCTGGTTAACGTGGTGGATGACCAGCCCAAATGCTCATTTATTTTCCCGTCGCTGATTGACCGCTCGCCGTTGGTGGTGGCGATTTCGTCCGGCGGTCAGGCACCGGTACTGGCGCGCTTATTGCGTGAAAAGCTGGAAGCGTTGTTGCCTGCCCGCTTGGGGCAGATGGCGGAGCTGGCTGGAAAATGGCGTGGTCGCATTAAGCAGCGGCTGGCATCGGTAACGGAGCGACGTCGTTTTTGGGAGCGTATTTTTAGCGGCCGCTTTTCCAGTCTGGTTGCCGCCGGTCAACTGGCTCAGGCCGAACAGGAACTGGCGCAACAACTGGATCAGCCTGATGTCCGACAGGGCGAGGTCGCGCTGGTCGGCGCAGGTCCCGGCGATGCCGGTTTGCTGACATTACGCGGTTTGCAGGTTATCCAGCAGGCGGATGTAGTGCTTTACGATCATCTGGTCAGTAATGATGTGCTGGATCTGGTGCGTCGTGATGCGGAGCGGATTTGTGTCGGCAAGCGCGCCAGCGCGCACCTGCTGCCGCAAGAGGACATTAATGCGCTGTTGGTGAAGCTGGCGCAGGAAGGGAAACGGGTGGTGCGGCTAAAGGGCGGCGATCCCTTTATTTTTGGGCGCGGTGGAGAAGAATTGCAGCAAGTGGCGCAGGCGGGGATTCCGTTTCAGGTGGTGCCGGGTATTACTGCCGCCGCAGGCGCTACGGCGTATGCCGGTATTCCGCTGACGCACCGGGATTACGCACAGAGCGTGATATTCATCACCGGGCATTGTCGGCCGGATGGCGACGCGCTGGATTGGTCGACGCTGGCGCGTGGCCGGCAGACATTGGCTATCTATATGGGGACGGTGAAATCGGCGGAAATCAGCCAACAGCTGATCGCACATGGCCGGGCGCCGGATACACCGGTCGCGGTCATCGGTCGCGGTACGCGGCAGGATCAGGTGGTGCTGACCGGAACACTGGCGGAGCTGGAATCTCTGGCACAACAGGCTCCGACGCCGGCACTGTTGGTGATTGGCGAAGTGGTGAATTTGCATCAACACATCGCCTGGTTTGGTGAACAAGCGCGGATGACGCCGACTGATGGGCGTTCGGCCGTGGTGAATCTGGCTTAAGGTTAAGGTTATGGACGAGAAAAGACTCACGCATTTAAAACAGCTTGAAGCAGAAAGTATTCACATCATTCGCGAGGTGGCGGCCGAATTCAGTAACCCGGTGATGTTGTATTCCATCGGCAAAGATTCTTCCGTGATGCTGCACCTTGCTCGCAAGGCGTTTTTTCCAGGGACGCTGCCGTTTCCGCTGCTGCATGTCGATACCGGCTGGAAATTCCGCGAAATGTACGAATTCCGTGATCGTACCGCCAAAGCCTATGGCTGCGAGTTGCTGGTGCACCAGAACCCGGAAGGCGTCGCGATGGGAATCAACCCGTTTGTACATGGCAGCGCTAAACATACCGACATCATGAAAACCGAAGGGTTGAAACAGGCGCTGGACAAGTACGGTTTTGATGCGGCGTTTGGCGGAGCCCGCCGTGACGAGGAAAAATCTCGCGCGAAAGAGCGAATTTACTCTTTCCGCGATCGCGCTCATCGCTGGGACCCGAAAAATCAGCGCCCGGAGCTATGGAACAACTATAACGGCCAGATTAACAAAGGGGAAAGCATCCGCGTGTTCCCGCTGTCCAACTGGACCGAACTGGATATCTGGCAGTATATCTATCTGGAAAATATCGATATTGTGCCGCTGTATCTGGCTGCCGAACGTCCGGTGCTTGAGCGCGACGGTATGCTGTTGATGGTGGATGATGACCGCATCGACCTGCAACCGGGCGAAGTGATTGCCAAGCGCATGGTGCGTTTTCGTACGCTCGGCTGCTGGCCGCTGACCGGCGCGGTGGAGTCACAGGCGCAGACGTTGCCGGAAATTATTGAAGAGATGTTGGTATCCACTACCAGCGAGCGTCAGGGACGGGTTATTGACCGCGATCAGGCCGGCTCCATGGAGCTGAAAAAGCGTCAAGGGTACTTCTGAGGAATCGTCAAATGAATCATAGTATTGCAAAACAGATTGCCGAGCAGGGCGGGGTTGAAGCGTATCTTCATGCACAGCAGAACAAAAGCCTGCTGCGTTTTCTGACCTGCGGCAGCGTTGACGATGGTAAAAGCACCCTAATTGGCCGACTGCTGCACGATACTCGCCAGATTTACGAAGATCAGCTCTCGACGCTGCACAATGACAGTAAACGTCTCGGTACGCAGGGCGAAAAGCTTGATTTGGCATTGCTGGTGGATGGCTTGCAGGCCGAGCGTGAGCAAGGCATCACTATTGATGTGGCTTACCGCTATTTTTCCACTGAGAAACGCAAGTTCATCATCGCGGATACGCCGGGGCACGAGCAGTACACCCGGAATATGGCGACCGGCGCGTCTACCTGCGAGCTGGCGATTCTGTTGATCGATGCGCGCAAAGGCGTATTGGATCAGACTCGCCGCCACAGTTTTATTGCGACGCTGTTGGGCATTCGCCATCTGGTGGTGGCGGTCAACAAGATGGATCTGGTGGCGTACCAGCAGGCGGTCTTTGACCAGTTCAAACGCGATTATCTGGATTTCGCCGACCAGTTACCGGCGGATCTGGATATCACTTTTGTGCCGATTTCCGCTCTCGATGGCGATAACGTGGCGACGCCAAGCTCGACCATGAGTTGGTATCATGGCCCGACGTTGCTGGAGGTGCTGGAAACAGTCAATGTTTCTGCCCGCAGCCTGAGCCAGCCGATGCGTTTCCCGGTGCAGTATGTTAACCGCCCGAATCTGGATTTTCGTGGTTATGCCGGTACGGTGGCGTCAGGCACGGTACGGGTCGGACAGCGAGTGAAGGTGCTGCCGTCCGGGGTGGAATCCAGCGTGAGTCGTATCGTCACCTTTGATGGCGACTTACAGCAAGCGCAGGCTGGCGAAGCGGTAACGCTGGTATTATCCAGCGAGGTCGACATCAGCCGCGGCGATTTGCTGGTCGGCAGCGAGGAAACACTGCAATCGGTGCGCAGCGCGAAAGTCGATGTAGTCTGGATGGCGGAGCAACCGCTGGTGGCGGGGCGCAGTTACGACATTAAGATTGCAGGCAAGAAAACCCGAGCCCGGGTAGAAAACGTCGATTATCAAGTGGACATCAATACGTTGACTCAGCGTGTGACCGAATCGCTGCCGCTTAACGGCATTGGTCTGGTCGAGCTGGTCTTTGATGAACCGCTGGTGCTGGATAAGTATCAGCATAACCCTGTTACCGGCGGTATGATTTTTATCGACCGTTTGAGCAATGTGACGGTAGGCGCTGGATTGGTACGTGAGCCACTCGGGCAGGAGATACCGGACGCCGGCGATTACAGTGCGTTTGAGTTGGAACTGAATGCATTGATTCGTCGCCATTTCCCGCATTGGGGCGCGCGTGACCTGTTGGGAGGGAAATAACGTGGCGCACACGCATTCTCAACCGGTCGATGACAATGTGGTATGGCATGATCATGCCGTCACGCGTGAAGACCGTGAACGGCAGCATGGGCATCGGGGCGTGGTGGTATGGTTCACCGGGTTGTCGGGCTCAGGCAAATCTACCCTGGCCGGCGCGCTGGAACAGGCGTTGTTTGCTCGGGGTGTCAGCACCTATCTGCTGGATGGCGACAACGTTCGGCATGGTTTGTGCCGGGATTTGGGATTCAGCGATGACGACCGGCGTGAGAACATCCGCCGGGTAGGTGAAGTTGCCCGGTTGATGGTCGATGCGGGGCTGGTTGTATTAACGGCGTTTATCTCTCCGCATCGTGCTGAACGACAGATGGTCCGCGAACTGCTTGATCAGGGACAGTTTCTTGAAGTGTTCGTCGATACGCCGCTGGCTATTTGTGAAGCCCGCGACCCTAAAGGTCTCTACCGGAAAGCACGGGCCGGAGAACTACGTAATTTCACCGGTATCGATGCGGTTTATGAGTCGCCGGAGCAGCCTGAATTGCATCTTGACGGCCAACAATTGGTAACAAATTTAGTCGACGAATTATTAGATATGTTGCATGGTCGAGCTATCATCTAAGCCTCAGCTTGCCCTTTGCCGACACCGTAAGGCCGTATTGCATCGTGCGTATTTGCATGAGTGATATGTTGAGCGCCGTCGGTTGTCGGTGAAGGTGAAGGTGGTGAAGGTATAGTTTTCTGGCCAACGGTTACCCTGTCATGGGTAAGCAGGAACGATGATGCAGAGCGTGACGCCATTATCTGATAGCAGTACACAAACCGGTCATGATGATGAGGAGGAAGAAGAGATTTCCTCTGCTTCTTACAGCCCGTTGGTGGGCGCAGTGGCTGGTTTTTGCTTTTACTGGCTGGCTTTTTCCCTTCCTTTCATGTTCTACGGTTTGAATTCCACGCTGTTGCTAATGCTCTATACCTGGCCTTTCTTTTTGGCATTGATGCCGCTGTCGGTACTGATCGGGATGTTGTTTCGCGTTTTGTTGCCGAATCATGCGGTGTGGATGATGCTCTGCTGTGCAGTCAGTATTCCAGGCTTGTTCTGGCTGGTATTCCTGCTTATCACCGGGTGGTAGCGGCGCAGGCAACCGCGACCCGGCATAACATCGATTTCAGACTGTTTACGTCCTTGATAAAACCATGTCTATGAGTGAATAACTTTATCCGTCGCGAGTTAAATCCGCCGTTATCCGGCTCTATCCGTTTTTTCCCGTCATTAGGTAGAGGCCGCTTGTTGGCGGAGGTGGAGTCCTGACAAAAGTTATGGGATGATTAGGCGGCTTTTCAGGGGGCTGGATGGGAAAACTTTCGCTATTATTGTTGATTATCCTCGGTTGGTTGCAGTATTCGCTCTGGCTGGGGAAAAATGGTGTTCATGACTATGTGCGGGTGAAGGATGACGTGGCGGTGCAGCAGGCCAACAACGTCAAACTGAAATCCCGTAACGAACAGCTGTTCGCGGAAATCGACGATCTCAACGGTGGTCAGGAAGCCATTGAGGAACGGGCACGCAACGAGTTGGGCATGACCAAACCGGGTGAAAGTTTTTATCGTTTGGTGGCCGATCAGGCGGATCGCCGTGCCGGCGCCCACTCATCACCTGCATCGCCTTCCCCCACGTCTTCCACTTCATCATCGATGTCTCGCTAGGTATGTCTACCCCAAATCATGCGTTGGCTGAGGTGGTCGCTGTTCTGCCGGCGGCTGGTAACGGCAGCCGGATGCAGAGCGACCGCCCCAAACAGTATCTTTCCATCGGTAATAAAACCATTCTCGAACATACGGTTGCGGCGTTGTTGCGCCACCCGCGTATTCATCGGGTTGTTATCGCCATCAGTGCCGATGATCCTTATTTTTCGGCATTGCCGCTGGCTTCGGATCCCCGTATTCAGGTGGTGACCGGCGGTCGGCAGCGCGCCGACTCGGTGTTGGCCGGGTTGCAGCATGTACGGCAGGCTGATTGGGTGTTGGTTCATGATGCCGCACGACCTTGTTTACATCAGGATGACCTGTCGCGGCTGCTGCTGCTGACCGGTCAGAGTGAAGTGGGCGGCATTTTGGCGGCGCCGGTACGTGATACCATGAAGCGAAGCCGTGATGGGCGGATTGACCATACGGTGGAACGAGAAGCGCTGTGGCACGCTCTGACGCCGCAATTATTCCCGCTGGCGCTGCTGCGGGAGTCTCTGGAGCGCGCGTTGTGTGAGGGGGCAACCATCACCGATGAAGCCTCCGCGCTGGAATATTGCGGCTATCGACCGCAGATTGTTCCGGGGCGTGCAGACAATATCAAAGTCACACGCCCGGAAGATCTGGCTCTGGCGGAGTTTTATTTGACCCGCAGCCCGGATCATGATTAACACGATAATAAAGGAGCCTGAGTGATGCGTATCGGTCACGGTTTTGATGTGCATAAATTTGGCGGCGAAGGCCCGCTGGTGATCGGTGGGGTACGTATTCCCTATGAGCGCGGTTTACTGGCGCATTCCGATGGTGATGTTGTGCTACATGCCGTCACTGACGCACTGCTGGGCGCCGCGGCGATGGGCGATATCGGAAAACTGTTTCCCGACACCGACCCGGCATATCGCGGCATCGACAGTCGCGAGCTTTTGCGTGAGGCCTGGCGTCGCATCACCGATAAAGGCTACCAACTGGGTAATCTCGATGTCACTATCATTGCTCAGGCGCCCAAAATGGCGCCGCATATCCCGCAAATGCGCGTCAACATTGCCGAAGATCTGCAATCACATATGGATGACGTCAATGTTAAAGCCACCACGACGGAGCAGTTAGGTTTCACCGGGCGTGGCGAGGGGATTGCCTGTGAAGCGGTGGTGTTACTGGTGCGGAGTGACGCCGCCGGAGTTGTGGCATGGTGATGGCGTGTGAATCACTGTTTTGGCTGCATGGTGAACCTGTCGCTACGGGAATACTCAAGGCATCGCCGGATGATTTCTTCGTTGCCGAAGATTTGGGGTTTACCGCAGACGGTGACGGTGAACATGTGCTGGTGCGCCTGCGCAAACGAGGATGCAATACGGTTTTTGTGGCGGAAGCGCTGGCGAAGTTCGCCGGGATCCCGGCACGTTCCGTCAGTTATGCCGGATTGAAGGATCGTCATGCCGTGACCGAACAGTGGTTTTGTCTTCATTTGCCGGGAAAAGTGGACCCTGAATGGTCGGCATTTGCACTGGAAGGGTGTGAAATCCTTGAAGCGCAGCGCCATCGCCGTAAACTGCGTATTGGCGCGTTACGCGGCAACCATTTCAGCTTGGTGCTGCGTGAGATTAGCAACCGGCCTGATGTTGAAAACCGTCTGGCCTTAATTGCAGCCAGAGGCGTGCCTAATTATTTCGGTAGTCAGCGTTTTGGTCATGATGGCAATAATCTGGAACAGGCCCGGCGTTGGGCGAGTAACGAGATTCGTGTTAAAGAACGTAGTAAGCGAAGCTTCTATCTTTCCGCTGTTCGTAGTGAGCTCTTTAACCAGATAGCCAGTGCCCGTCTGGCGACGTATGGCGCAACGCAGGTCTTAACGGGCGATGCGCTGCAACTGACTGGTCGCGGTAGTTGGTTCGTGGTTAAACCGGACGACGTACAAGCGAGCGCAGATGTACAATCGCGTGTAAATGCCGGCGAGTTACAGATTACCGCTGCATTACCCGGGCAGGGGGAACCAGGCGTGCAAGCACAGGCACTGGCGTTTGAGCAGTTGTGTCTGCAGGAGCAATCGCTGTTGCTGTCATTGCTGACGCGCGAACGGGTTGAGAGCGCACGCCGCGCCATCATGATGTATCCGCAAGAGATGCGCTGGTCATGGCAGGATGACGCTACGCTTGCGTTACACTTTTGGTTGCCTGCCGGATGCTTTGCTACCAGCGTGGTGCGAGAGTTACTGCTTCCTGTTGCGCAGGAAAACACCGAGTCATAATGGTCGGTTTTTCGGTTTCAAATGCGTAAGTTATCCTGAAATGGACGGTCGGTTTTCTTTGCTATCGGAGGACGGAGCGAGTTGATGAGCAGGGCTAACGCTGGAGCTGGCAAGGGATGGTGAACAAACGCGTACAAACACTGCTGACACAGCTTCGCCAGCAGGGTATTCAGGATGAACGTCTGTTGCAGGCGATGGCTTCGGTTCCTCGTGAGCGTTTTGTTGACGAGGCTTTCGAGCATAAAGCCTATGATAATGTCGCGTTGCCGATTGGCTCCGGACAAACCATTTCCCAACCTTATACCGTTGCCAGAATGACCGAATTACTGCGGCTGACGACAGAATCCCGCGTGCTGGAAATCGGCACCGGTTCCGGTTATCAGACCGCGATACTGGCGCATCTGGTGAGGCATGTCTTTTCGGTTGAGCGCATTAAGGGCCTGCAATGGCAGGCTAAACGGCGTCTCAAGCAGTTGGATCTGCACAATGTCTCCACTCGCCATGGCGACGGCTGGCAAGGCTGGTCGTCTAAAGGTCCGTTCGATGCGATCATTGTCACCGCCGCACCGCCTGAGATCCCCTCAGCCCTGATGGCGCAACTGGATGAGGGCGGCATTATGGTGTTGCCGGTGGGCGAGCAGCAGCAAACATTGCAGGTGGTTGTGCACCGCAATAGCGAATTTATTATCCAGACAGTAGAAACGGTTCGGTTTGTTCCGCTGGTCAAAGGGGAATTGGCTTGATACCGTTGCACTCGCATTAACGTATTCAGCAGTAAAAACGTCTGTCTTTAAAATTTCAATACAACTGTCTTATGGTGATAACGGATTGATATTGATAGGCTGTGTCCCGTCGTTGTCCGTGTCTTAACCCTGTTGGTACGGCATGGCCGCCAGACAGCACTGTGCGGGTATCGCCTGTTTGTATCGACGACCAACATGAACGGTGGCTATTGTTTATTGCTCCGTTGCGCATGATCGCCAGCCTTCATCAGGGTATCCCGAGCGAGTCACGTCGGGGCCGGACAGATTTCGTCATTTTTGGTTATAGGGGGAATTTGGCGCATGGGAAGCCAAATCGTTAACTGGCGTCAGATCGCTGTGTGTTCGGTTATTACTCTGGGACTGGCTGGTTGTGCAAACGACAATAATCAGTCAGCCCCGATCAGCAGCGTAGGAGGTAACGGCGGAGGAAGCCGTTCAGGCAGTACGACCACCTATTCACCACCGCCGCGTATCTCCAGCATGGGAAGCGTCAACAATAATACGCAGCCCGTTCCTTCAGCGAGCGCCGGTCAAACGGCGAGCGGGGCGCCAATCACTACTCATGAAGGGAAAATCGTCTATAACCGCAGTTATAACAGCATCCCCAAAGGGAGTTATACCGGCAATAACTACACGGTAAAACGTGGTGATACGTTGTTCTATATCGCCTGGATTACCGGTAATGATTATCGCGAGCTGGCGCAACGCAACAACATTCAGGAGCCGTATAGTCTGAATGTCGGTCAGTCGCTGAGCCTCGGCAGTAATATGAACTCCGGGGGGAACACGCAAGGTATGGCGATTGCCAGTGCGCCGGCGGTGTCCACTCCTGTCGCCGGCAACCCGGCCAACAGCGGCCATATGTTGCCTGAGAATGCCGCCAAAGCCTCTGGCGGCGGTCGTATGTTGTCGGGCAATAATAATGCAAACAGCAGCGGCCATATGCTGCCGGCCAACGCCGCCGCGGCTGGCGCCGTATCGGCATCGTCCCCGACACAAATGCAAACTGCGCAGGTTGATTCTCAACCAACTAATGCGTATTCTGAGGATTCGGGTAAACAGAATGCGGGCGGTAAGATGCTGCCTGCGGCAGGGGCGGCAGCTACGCTTCCTGCTACCGAACCGACGCAAACCAATACGGCAATTGCCAGTTGGCGTTGGCCTACAGATGGGAAAGTCATAGATAGTTTCTCAGCCTCAGAGGGGGGAAATAAAGGGATTGATATCGCCGGCTCACGTGGGCAATCCGTCGTCGCTACCGCTTCCGGGCGCGTGGTGTATGCGGGTAACGCGTTACGCGGTTACGGTAATCTGATAATCATCAAACATAATGATGATTACCTGAGCGCCTATGCCCATAACGAAACCATGCTGGTCCGGGAACAACAAGAGGTAAAGGCGGGTCAACAAATCGCTACCATGGGTAGCACCGGAACCAGTTCAGTACGCTTGCATTTTGAAATTCGTTACAAGGGGAAATCCGTAAACCCGCTGCGTTTCCTTCCGCAGCGATAAATCGGGCAGAGTATTTCGGTATTCTGCCATGGGATCACGGGTAGGAGCCACTTATGAGCCAAAATACGCTGAAAGTTAACGAGTTACATGAAGATGCTGAATTTGATGAGAATGGAGTCGACGTTTTTGACGACAAAGCGCTGGCAGAGGAAGAAACCGGCGATAGCGATCTACTCGATGAGGAATTGCTCTCGCAAGGAACTGCACAGCGTGTGCTGGATGCTACTCAGCTCTATTTGGGAGAGATCGGCTACTCACCTCTTCTGACGGCGGAAGAAGAAGTCTATTTTGCCCGTCGGGCGCTACGCGGCGATCTCTCCTCTCGCCGCCGTATGATTGAGAGTAACCTGCGGCTGGTGGTGAAGATCGCCCGCCGCTACAACAATCGAGGACTGGCGTTGCTGGACTTGATTGAAGAAGGGAACCTCGGCCTGATCCGTGCCGTTGAGAAATTTGACCCTGAACGTGGGTTCCGTTTTTCAACATATGCCACTTGGTGGATCCGTCAGACCATTGAACGGGCCATCATGAACCAGACGCGTACTATTCGTTTACCTATCCATATCGTTAAAGAACTCAATGTCTACCTGCGTACTGCGCGTGAGCTTTCTCACAAGCTTGACCACGAGCCGAGTGCGGAAGAGATTGCCGAACGGTTGGATAAACCGGTGGATGACGTAAACCGTATGCTGCGTCTTAACGAGCGCATCACATCGGTAGATACGCCGCTGGGAGGCGATTCGGAAAAAGCGTTGCTGGATATTCTGGCCGATGAGAAGGATAACGGCCCGGAAGACACCACTCAGGATAACGATATGAAACAGAATATCGTTAAGTGGTTGTTTGAACTGAACGCTAAACAGCGCGAAGTACTGGCACGCCGTTTCGGTCTGTTGGGATATGAGGCGGCGACGCTGGAAGATGTCGGTCGTGAAATAGGTCTGACCCGCGAACGGGTTCGCCAGATTCAGGTAGAAGGCTTGCGTCGTCTGCGTGAAATTCTGCAGGTACAAGGTCTGGATATCGAAGAACTGTTCCGCGAGTAACTCGTACAATAATTAACATGGCACAAAAAAATGGTGGGTTGCCCCACCATTTTTTATATCTGCGATACGGCCTGTGTTATCGGGCGCACTGAGATAACAAGAATTCGACGATATCGCCGGCTTTGATCATCTCTTTTTCGCCTTTACGACGGTGTTTGTATTCGATCTCGTCATTATCCAAATTGCGATCGCCGATCACGATGGTGTGCGGAATACCGATCAGCTCCATGTCCGCAAACATCACCCCAGGGCGTTCCTTACGATCATCCAGTAACACATCGATGCCGTTAGCGCGTAACTGCTGGTAAATCCCTTCGGCCACTTCCTGCACGCGGAAGGATTTATGCATGTTCATCGGCAGAATCGCGACCTGGAACGGCGTAATCGCATCAGGCCAGATAATGCCGCGATCGTCGTGGTTCTGTTCAATGGCGGCGGCAATCACACGTGTGACGCCGATACCGTAGCACCCCATAGTCAGAGTCTGGTTACGACCGTCTTCACCTTGTACCGTGGCTTTCAACGCTTCGGAATATTTTTTACCCAACTGGAAGATGTGGCCTACTTCGATACCGCGTTTGATGAGCAGCGTGCCTTTACCGTCCGGGCTGCGATCGCCTTCTACCACATTACGGATATCCGCAACCTGCGGTAGCGCGACGTCACGTTCCCAGTTGATGCCGAAATAATGTTTTCCATCGATATTGGCACCGGCGCTGAAATCGCTCATTACCGCCACGGTCCGGTCGATGATAACCGGCACCGGCATGTTGACCGGTCCCAGAGAGCCTGGGCCTGCTTTCACAACCGCACGGATTTCATCCTCAGTCGCAAAAGTCAGTGGGCTGGCAACCAACTCCAGTTTTTCCGCTTTGACTTCGTTCAGCTCGTGATCGCCGCGTACCAGCAGGGCAACCAGTTTATGGCCGCTTTCTTCGGTCGCTTTCACCAGCAACGTCTTCACGGTTTTTTCCACCGGCAGGTTGAACTGTGCGACCAGCTCGGCAATCGTTTTGGCGTTAGGGGTATCCACCAGCGTCATGGGTTGGGCCGGCGCGTTTAAGCTATGTTCAGGAGCGACAGCTTCCGCCAACTCAATATTGGCTGCGTAATCCGATGCCGTGGAGAACACGATATCATCTTCGCCACTGCTGGCCAGTACCTGGAATTCGTGCGATGCATTGCCGCCGATTGAACCGGTATCCGCCTGTACCGGGCGGAAATCCAGGTCCATACGGCTGAAAATCTTGCTGTAAGCGGCGAACATCGCATCATACGTCACCTGCAGGGATTCCTGCGTGGTATGGAACGAATAGGCATCTTTCATCAGGAATTCGCGGGCACGCATGACACCAAAACGCGGACGAACCTCATCACGGAACTTGGTCTGGATCTGATAGAAATTCAGCGGCAACTGCTTGTATGAGCTGATTTCGTTACGGATCAAATCAGTAATCACTTCTTCATGCGTTGGGCCGAGCACAAAAGGGCGGTCGCCACGGTCAACAAAGCGCAGCAGTTCCGGGCCATATTGTTCCCAGCGGCCGCTTTCCTGCCATAAATCGGCGGGTTGAACCACCGGCATTGAAATTTCGATGGCACCGGCGTTATTCATTTCTTCACGCACGATGTTTTCGACTTTTTTCAGCACCCGCAAACCGGTCGGCAGCCAGGTATAAAGGCCGGAAGCCAGTTTACGAATCATCCCGGCACGCAGCATCAACTGATGGCTGATGACTTCGGCATCGGCAGGCGTCTCCTTCAGCGTGGAGAGCATGTATTGACTTGTACGCATGATTTTGAGTTCCGTCAGAACAAATAAATAGCATTAACCACAACGGTGGTTCAGGCAGAAAAAGTGGTTTAGTTTACCAGTGCGGGCCGTTCCCCAAAAGGCGCTGCCGTGTTTTTTAACCGATATCGAGGCTGATGACTTCCGTTTGCCCGTTGATTACGCGCCATTTGACATTGAATTCCAGTAGCCGGGCGGCATAAACCTTGGCGTCGTCTTCCCCTTTGCGATAAGCCGGTCGGGGGTCCTGGGCCAAAACCTGAGTAATGAAACGTTGTAAATTAGGGTGACATTGTTGTTGTTCCATCAACTGTTGCTCCGCTAACGCGGAAAAACAGACGGGCATATCGGCGGCAGGGGCTAACTGTGCGAAACCCGCACGAGCTTGAGGGTGACTTTCCGCAAACGGTAAATACGGTTTGATGTCGACGATGGGGGTACCATCCACCAGATCCAGACTGCCCAGCTCCAGTATCACGCTATCTTTCACCGTATGTATTGCCTTCAGTTCAACCAGCGACATACCTATCGGATTCGGGCGAAACGTCGAGCGGGTGGCGAATACGCCCATACGCGTATTGCCGCCTAAACGGGGAGGTCTGACGGTCGGCCGCCAGCCTGCGGAAGCAGTTTGGTGAAAAATGAACAACAACCACAGGTGGCTGAAGTCTTCAAGCCCACGTACGGCTTCGGGTTGGTTGTAAGGTGAGAGAAGATGCAATTCTCCACCGCCATCCTTAATCAGACCGGGCTGCCGTGGAACGGCAAATTTTTCTTTGTAAGGTGAACGGATAACGCCGATCTGATTAAAGCAAAATTGACTCATTGCGCGGAAACTTTCAGTGCGGTGCCCTGACAAACGGCCTGACGGTAGCATCCCGCCACATTGCTGACGACTTGGCAGTCATGCAACAGTACGGCATTGGCTTTCATGGCGGTAGCACGGTTCTGCATCTTTCTGCGGGCGGATGGAATACTGGGAGGCGTATCCTGCGCGCTGGATTGACAGGAGGAGCCCGATACTTCACCCATATCACGGAATGGTTTGCCTACCAGTTCTTCTGCACTTTTATACAGCACCGCTGGTGCCGGATGCGCAACCGGCTTCGGCTTCGGCGGCGGTTCAACAGCTACCGGGGGCTGAGGTTGCGGGGCCGGTGCCGCAGGTTTGTGCAGCAGGGAACATCCTGTTAGCGAAAACGCTAGCAGTAGAACAGGTACAGCACGCATAAATTTTCCTCTGGCTTGGATAAAGTGCGGTTATTGAAGCAAGCTATACAGAAAATAACAAGACGGGCAGATGCCCGTCTTTACTCTCTTTTGTGCAATAAAGTAAGTATTAACTTACCAGCCTTTCACCGCACCACCGTTAAATACCTTCAGCGCAGCCTGATTTACCTCGTCAGACTGGTAAGCCTTGACGAATTTTTTCACATTTTCTGCGTCTTTGTTGTCTTCACGAGCAACCAGCAGGTTAACGTACGGCGAGTCTTTTTCTTCCACAAACAAACCGTCTTTGGTCGGCGTCAGGTTAATCTGACTGGCGTAAGTGGTATTGATGATGGCCAGAGCAATCTGATCGTCGTCCAGAGAGCGTGGTAACTGCGGCGCTTCCAGCTCGACCAGTTTCAGGTTTTTCTGGTTTTCAGTGACATCCAGCACGGTTGGCAGCAGGCCAACGTTGTCTTTCAGTTTGATCAGGCCAACTTTCTGCAGCAGCAGCAGCGAACGTCCCAGATTCGTCGGGTCGTTAGGCAGGGCGACTTGGGCGCCGTTCTGCAACTCGGTCAGCGATTTGATTTTCTTGGAGTAACCCGCGATCGGATACACGAACGTGTTGCCGACGGAAACCAGCTTGTAGCCGCGATCTTTGATTTGCTGGTCGAGATACGGTTTGTGCTGGAAGGCATTCAGGTCGATATCGCCTTTGCTCAGCGCTTCGTTCGGCAGCACATAATCATTAAAGGTTACCAGCTCAACATCCAGGCCATATTTTTCTTTGGCGACTTTCTGCGCAATTTCAGCTACCTGCTGCTCGGCACCAACGATAACGCCCACTTTAATATGGTTAGGGTTCTTCTGCTCCTGACCGCATCCTGCCAGCGCCAGTGCACCAATTAACGCCCCAACCGCTGCGAGAGATTTCAATTTAATTGCCATTTTTTACCTCTATGTAATGTTTTAACCTGCACTGAAGAATGATAGTCGCGATGATAAACCCATTATTTATGGGTAACCGCGCGTACTGCTCTGTCGCCAAAGAATTGAATCAGATAAACCAGCACTACCAGCAGAACCAGTACGGTATTCATCACGGTGGCGTTATAACCGACATAGCCGTACTGATAACCAATTTGTCCTAAACCACCGGCACCGACGGCTCCGCCCATGGCTGAATAGCCTACCAGCGTAATCAATGTAATAGTGGCGGCATTGATAAGGCCGGGAAGAGCCTCTGGCAGTAGAATTTTGCGGATAATCTGCAACGGCGTGGCGCCCATGGCGCGTGCTGCTTCGATTAAACCGGTTGGGATCTCCAGCAGGGCATTTTCTACCATGCGGGCGATAAATGGTGCTGCACCCACCGTCAACGGTACGATGGCTGCCTGTAAGCCAATCGCGGTTCCGACAATGATGCGGGTAAATGGAATCATCCACACCAATAAAATAATGAAGGGAATTGAGCGGAAGATGTTTACCAACGCGGAAATACTGCTGTAGAGCTTGGGATTAGCGATAATCTGCCCGGGCCGGGTGATATACAACAGCACGCCGATAGGCAACCCCAGCACAAAGCCGAAAAAGCCTGACACGAAAGTCATTACCACGGTTTCCCATACACCGCGGGCAAGCAACCAGATCATGGCTTCAGACATAACCCAATACCTCAATATTCACGTGATGTTGCTGCAGAAAGGCGATGGCTGCCTGAGTGTCGGTGTCTTGCCCGTGCATTTCGGCCAGCATGATGCCGAATTTAACGCCGCCGGCGTAATCCATCTGTGCACTGATAATATTGTTGTTGACGTTGAATTTGCGGGCTACTTCGGACAGTAGTGGTGCATCAACCGACTGACCGGTAAATTCCATGCGTAATAGCGGTACGCTATCCTGGCGAGGTGACGTCGACAATCGTTGCTGATAGTCATCCGGAATATCCAGATGCAGGGTGGATTGAATGAACTTTTGCGCCAGTGGCGTTTTAGGGTGTGAGAACACTTCGCTGACGGTATCTTGCTCAATCAGTTTACCGTCGCTGATCACCGCCACCTGATCACAAATGCGTTTAACAACATCCATTTCGTGCGTAATTAGCAGAATGGTCAGCCCCAATCGGCGATTAATGTCTTTCAGTAATTCAAGAATCGAACGGGTGGTGGCTGGGTCCAGCGCACTGGTCGCTTCATCGCATAGCAAGACTTTTGGATTACTTGCCAGCGCGCGGGCAATCGCAACGCGCTGTTTTTGCCCGCCGGACAGGTTGGCCGGATAAGCGTCATGTTTGTCTGATAGCCCAACCAAATCCAGCAGTTGATGGACCCGCTGCTTGATTTCGGCAGCCGGGGTGTTGTCCAGTTCCAACGGCAACGCCACGTTGCCGAATACAGTGCGTGAAGACAACAAATTAAAGTGCTGGAAAATCATGCCGATTTGACGACGAGTACGTGTCAACTGGCTTTCCGACAGGCTCATCAGATCCTTGCCGTCAATAAGCACTTTCCCCTGGGTCGGTCTTTCCAGCAGATTCACGCAACGAATCAGCGTGCTTTTTCCTGCACCTGATGCGCCAATTACGCCATAAATCTGACCGGCAGGGACGCGTAATGTTACGTCGTCAAGCGCGGTGACGGCGCGGCTTTTTTGCTGAAAAACCTTTGTAATATTAATTAGTTCAATCATAAGCTTTATCAAAGATGCCGAGGGCCGGATTAGAACTCGTGATGTTCCGACCCAATGTGGAGGGGATGTTAAGGCGTCTAGACGTCTAAGTCAATCAAGAAGCTATCGGCATGGCATCATCTATTGATGATGAAAACATGCGATACTACGCACAATTTACGCCATCAGGAGCAAAGGTAAGTGGTAAATAGCGTTCCAGCAATTTTTCTCGACCGTGACGGTACTATTAATGTAGACCATGGGTATGTTTATGAAATCGATCAGTTTCAGTTTATCGATGGGGTGATTGAGGCCCTGCATGAGCTTAAAAAAATGGGTTTTGCTCTGGTGCTGGTAACTAACCAGTCAGGAATTGCCAGAGGGAAGTTCACTGAAGATCAGTTCATGCAACTGACTGAGTGGATGGATTGGTCGCTGGCCGATCGGGGCGTCGATCTGGATGGCATTTATTACTGTCCACATCATCCTGATGCCGGTGAAGGGGAATACCGTCAACAGTGCGATTGCCGTAAACCTCAGCCAGGCATGTTCATCTCTGCGCAACGTCATCTGCATATTGATATGGCGGCTTCCTATATGGTGGGCGACAAAATAGAAGATATGCAGGCGGCGCAGGCGGCAGGCGTCGGCACTAAAGTGTTGGTGAAAACGGGCAAGCCGGTGACTGAAGAAGGTGAAAAACTGGCTGATTGGGTCATTAATAGCCTGGCGGACTTGCCAAAAACGATAAAACAGCGCGCAAAATAATCGTAAGGGTGGAAAAATGCGCGAACGGAAAAAAAGATTGAAAAAGTGGTTGTGTAACCCGTTCGTATCCCTATAATGCGCATCCACTGACACGGCAACAGCGGCAACGCAGCGCG